>DAIPJR010000111.1:0-6884 GCA_036770165.1 Actinomycetes bacterium
TCGGGCCCTCGTCGAGGTCGGCCGTCACGTAGTGCGCGGTCGCGCCGATCAGCTTGACCCCGCGGGCGTGCGCCTGGTGGTAGGGCTTGGCGCCCTTGAAGCTCGGCAGGAACGAGTGGTGGATGTTGATCGCGCGGCCCTCGAGCTGCTTGCACAGGTCGTTGGACAGCACCTGCATGTACCGCGCGAGCACGACCAGGTCGATGCTCAGCTCGTCGACCAGCGACAGCAGCTGCGCCTCGGCGTCGGACTTGGTCTCGGCGGTGACCGGGACGTGGTGGAACGGGACCCCGTAGGTGGCCGCCAGACCCTCGAAGTCGCGGTGGTTGGACACGATCGCCGGGATCTCGATGGCCAGTCCGCCGACGCTGTACCGGAACAGCAGGTCGTTGAGACAGTGACCGAACTTGGACACCATGATCAGGATCCGCTGCTTGGCCGCGGCCTCCTGCAGGTGCCAGCTCATCTGGAAGCTGTCGCCGACCCAGCCGAAGTCGCCGCGCAGGTCGGCCAGGTCGACCGCCGGGTCGGCGCTCTCGAAGTGGACGCGCATGAAGAACACCCCGGTGTCCCGGTCGCCGTACTGCTGGCTCTGCACGATGCTGCAGCGATGCTGGACGAGGAAGCTCGAGACGGCGTACACGATCCCGGGCACGTCGGCGCAGGACAGCGTGAGCACGAACTCCGGCGGCGCCGATCCGGGGGTCGCTCGCGCGGGGGTGGGCGGGCTCGTGGTCATGGCGGTTCCTCGGGGGCTGGGCAGGCGAGACTGAATGGTCGTTCAGGATAGGGCATGCGCGGCGGCGTGTCCTGCACCAAGCATGCCCGTTGCTTCGCCCTGCGCGTACGGTTGCCCCATGAGCAACAGCGCGGTGAGCGCCGGTACGGCCGCGCGCGCTCTCTCGAACGGCGCCGCCGTTCAGTCGGTCGACCGGGCGATCACCGTCCTGGAGATCCTCGCACGCCGCGGCGAGACCGGGGTGACCGAGATCGCCGCCGAGCTCGGGGTGCACAAGTCCACGGCGTTCCGGCTGGTCTCCGTGCTCGAGAACCGCGGATTGGTCGAGCAGCACGCCGACCGCGGGAAGTACCGGCTCGGGCTCGGGCTCGTGCGGCTCGCCGGCGCGACCACGGCACGGCTCGACCTGACCCAGCAGGGGCGACCGGTGTGCGAGGCCCTGGCCCGAGAGGTCGGCGAGACCATCAACATCGCGATCCTCTCCGGCCACGACGCGCTCTACCTCGACCAGGTGGCCGGCACCTCGGCGCTGCAGATGCACAACTGGGTCGGCCAGCGGATCCCGCTGCACTGCACCTCCAACGGCAAGGCGCTCATCGCGTACCTGCCGGAGGAGCGGCAGCGGGCCCTGCTGGTGGAGCCCCTCGTGCGGTTCACCGACCGTACGATCACCGACGTCGACGACCTGCTCGAGGAGCTCGGGCAGGTCCGCCTCCTCGGCTACGCAACGGCGTTCGAAGAGCTCGAGCAGGGGCTGATCGCGGTGGCCTCGCCCATCCGCGACCTGAGCGGCAACGTCGTGGCCTCGCTCAGCGCGTCGGGGCCGGTGTTCCGGCTGGAGCGCGAGCGCATCCCGGCCCTGGGCGCCGCCGTGCGCGCCGGGGCAGAGGAGATCTCGCGGCGCCTGGGCTCGTCAGCGGGCTGAGCCGGTCGGGTGCCTCGCGACATCTGCAAGCGCTGACATCGGGGGTACTCGTTCTGGATCCCCGCATGCGTGCCACAGTCGTGCCCGTGCCAGAGTGTTCGGCGTCACCGGGGCCCCGCCCCGCCTGGGCGAAGGGGCGCGCATGACCAAGTACGTCTACGACTTCGCCGAGGGCGGCAAGGATCTCAAGGACCTGCTCGGCGGCAAGGGTGCCAACCTCGGTGAGATGACGCTGCTCGGGCTGCCCGTGCCTCCCGGGTTCACCATCACGACCGAGGCATGCCGTGCCTACCTCGACTCCGGGGCCGAGCCGCCGGAGCTGGCCGCCGAGGTCGAGCAGCACCTCACCGCGCTCGAGGCCGCGATGGGCCGCCGGCTCGGCGACGCGGTCGACCCGCTGCTGGTCTCCGTACGGTCGGGGGCGAAGTTCTCGATGCCCGGGATGATGGACACGGTCCTCAACATCGGGCTCGGCCGTGGCTCCATCGACGGCCTGGCGCGGCAGTCCGGCGACCCGCGCTTCGCGTGGGACTCCTACCGCCGCCTGGTCCAGATGTTCGGGCGTACCGTCCTCGGCGTCGAGGGCTCGGCCTTCGAGGACGCGCTCGCCGCGGCCAAGGGGGCCAAGGGCGCGTCGACGGATCTCGAGCTGGACGTCGACGACCTCGAGAAGCTGGCCGGCGAGTTCGAGCACATCGTCGCGAAGCACAGCGGGCGCGAGTTCCCCAGCGACCCGCGCGAGCAGCTGGCCCTGGCGACGCGGGCCGTCTTCGACTCCTGGAACGGCGAGCGGGCCGTGCTCTACCGGCGGCAGGAGCGCATCCCGGCCGACCTCGGTACGGCGGTCAACGTCTGCTCGATGGTGTTCGGCAACCTCGGGATGGACTCGGGTACCGGCGTCGCGTTCACGCGGGACCCGGCGTCCGGGCACCAGGGGGTTTACGGCGACTACCTGCAGAACGCCCAGGGGGAGGACGTCGTCGCCGGCATCCGTACGCCGTTGCCCCTGGCCGACCTCGAGCAGCTGGACAAGGCATCGTACGACCACCTGATGACGGTCATGGCAACGCTCGAGAACCACTACCGCGACCTCTGCGACATCGAGTTCACCATCGAGCGCGGCAAGCTGTGGATGCTGCAGACACGGGTGGGCAAGCGCACCGCGGGCGCGGCCTTCCGGATCGCGACTCAGCTCGTCGACCAGGGGCTCATCGACCTCGACGAGGCCCTGGGCAGGGTCACCGGCCAGCAGCTGATGCAGCTGATGTTCCCGCGCTTCGACTACCAGGCGGAGCGGCGGCTGCTCGCCACCGGGATGAGTGCGTCGCCGGGTGCCGCGACCGGCAAGGCGGTCTTCGACTCGCACCGGGCTGTCGAGCGGGCGGCCGCCGGCGAGCCGGTGATCCTCGTCCGACGCGAGACCAACCCCGACGACCTGGCCGGGATGATCGCCGCGCAGGGCGTGCTGACCAGCCGCGGCGGCAAGACGTCGCACGCGGCCGTCGTCGCGCGCGGCATGGGGAAGACCTGCGTCTGCGGCGCCGAGGAGCTCGAGGTCGACCTGCGGATGCGCCGCATGACCGCGCCCGGCGGCGTGATGGTGCGCGAAGGCGACGTGATCTCCATCGACGGTACGTCGGGCGCCGTCTACCTCGGTGAGGTCCCGGTCGTGCCGTCCAACGTCGTCGACCACTTCGAGGGCGTCGAGGGTTCCGGCTCGGTCGACGTGGAGCTCGTCGCAGCCGTCGAGCGGCTGATGCAGCACGCCGACTCCAAGCGCCGACTCGGTGTGCGCGCCAACGCCGACACCCCCGAAGACGCCTTGCGGGCGCGCCGGTTCGGCGCCCAGGGCATCGGGCTGTGCCGGACCGAGCACATGTTCCTCGGTGACCGCCGCGAGTACGTCGAGCGGCTGATCCTCGCCGAGGACCACACCGAGCAGCGGGCCGCCCTCGATGCCTTGCTACCGATGCAGCGCGACGACTTCGTCGGCATCCTCGAGGCGATGGACGGGCTGCCGGTGACCATCCGCCTGCTCGACCCGCCGCTGCACGAGTTCCTCCCCGACATCACCGAGCTGTCGGTGCGCGTCGCGGTGCTCGAGGCCCGCCACGAGCCGCACGACGCCGAGCTCCGGCTCCTGGTGGCGAGCCAACGGCTGCACGAGCAGAACCCCATGCTCGGCCTGCGTGGCGTGCGCCTCGGCCTCGTCGTACCCGGCCTGTTCGCGCTGCAGGTACGCGCCATCGCCGAGGCGACCGTCATCCGGCTCGCCGCCGGGGGCGACCCGAGGCCGGAGATCATGATCCCGCTGGTCGGCGCGGTGCAGGAGCTTGAGCTGGTGCGCGACGAGGCCGAACGCGTCCTGCGCGATGTCTCGACCGAGTCCGGGGTCGAGGTTCGCTGCGAGATCGGCACGATGATCGAGCTGCCGCGCGCGGCACTCACCGCCGACGAGATCGCGCGGGCGGCCGACTTCTTCTCGTTCGGTACCAACGACCTCACCCAGATGACCTGGGGCTTCTCCCGTGACGACGTCGAGTCGGCCTTCTTCGGCGACTACCTGGAGAAGGGCATCTTCGGCGTCTCGCCGTTCGAGACCTTGGACGTCGACGGCGTCGGGCAGCTCGTCCGCATGGCCTGCGAGCGCGGCCGGTCGGTGAACCCGACGATCAAGCTGGGCGTCTGCGGCGAGCACGGTGGCGACCCCGAGTCGGTGCACTTCTTCCACGACGTCGGCCTGGACTACGTGTCCTGCTCGCCGTTCCGGGTACCAGTCGCTCGGCTGGAGGCCGGCCGTGCGGCCACCAGCAGCGGCGGCAGCGACAGCCGCTAGCCGCCGGCGGCCGTGAGCTTGGCGCTCTGCGCGACGGCCACGATGTCGACGACGGCCGCGTAGGGACCCTGGCCCTGGCTGACCGGCAGCTCGATGAGGACCCGACTGCCGATGGGCAGCCCGATCAGCCCGTCGAAGACACCCGTCGACCCGGTCTGCCCGACGTTGACCCCCGCGGGCGACTTGTCCGTCCAGGTGGACGCGACGGCCGCGCCGGTCCAGTCGACGACCTGGTACTGCACGATGACGAGCTCCTTGCCGACGACCGGGCCGCTGCCCTTGGCGAGCAGCCGGGTGCTCTGCTTGGTCGGTTTGGCGAGCTTGGCCGGGATCTTGATCGTCGGCTGGGTCGCGAGCGCACCGGTGATCGTCGGCAGGCCGGCAACCGCGGGCTGGACCTTTGCGTGCGCGTCTGCCACGGCGGCCCCGGAGTATGACGACACGATGTCGACCACGAAGACGAGCGTGTCCGTGCCCTTGATGCCCGCACTGGTGTTGCCCGCCGAGCCGTAGCCCTCCGTCGGCGGCAGGCTGATGAGGACGCGCGTGCCTGCCTTCATGCCGACGAGCGTGTCGTCCCACCCCTGGATGACCTTGCCCACGCCGATCGTGAAGCCGACCGGCTGGCCGCGGTCGTAGGAGTTGTCGAACGCGGTCTTGGCACCCCAGACCACGCCGTAGTAGTCGGCGACGAGCAGGTCGTCCTTGCCGACGGCGGGGCCGCTGCCCTGCGTGAGGATCTTCCGCTCGAGCTGCGTGGGCGCCTTCGAGGTGGGGAACGTGATCGCCGGCTTGTCACCGTACGAACCCGTGACCGTTGGGACGGTCGACCCGGTCCAGTCGACCGGAACCATCGGCCCCGTGGAGGTGGCGCTGGGCGTCGGCGTGTGGCTCGCGCTGGCGGTGGACTTGCCGCTGCAGCCGGCGAGGGCGACGGCGACGGACAGAGCCAGGACGAGCGGGATCAGAGGGCGACGCACGAGTACCTCAGGTCATCGGGGGAGGGATGCCCGACAACGTTAGCCCGACCGCGGCCGAACGGACGAACTGCAGCCTGGGAGTTGGCTAAGAACTCTGCGCCGCGGCAAGGCGGCGAAACCCCTCGTCGAGATCGACCAGCGGTCTCCAGTGCAGCGCGGCGCGCGTCTCGCGCAGGTCGAACCAGTGGGCCGTCGACAGCTGCTCGGCGAGGAACCGGGTCATGGGCGGGTCGTCCGTCCGCCGGAGGCCGGCCCACGCCAGCTCGGCGAGGGCGCCGCCGGCACGGGCGACCAGGTACGGCACGTGCCGGCGCGGCCCCGGCGCCCCGGCTGCCGTACAGATCCGTTCGACCAGCTCCGCGAGGGGGCGCGGCTGCCCGTTCGAGACGACGAAGGCGCGGCCCCGCACGGCCTCGGCGCGGTCGAGCGCGGCCAGGATCGCGTCCACCGCGTTGTCGACGTACGTGGTGTCGACGAGGCAGGTGCCGCGACCGACCAGCGCCAGCCGACCGGCCTTGGCCCGCTGCACGATGCGCCCGACCAGCTGGGTGTCGCCCGGCCCCCAGACCAGGTGCGGGCGAACGGCGACGACGGCGAGGTCGTCGCTGCTAGCGGCGAGGGCGAGCCGTTCGGCCATGGCCTTGCTGCGCGCGTAGTGGCCGCCGGCGTGGTCGGGATCGGCCGGTGTCGCCGCGGCGCCGACGAGCGAGCGGCCGCTGTGGGCGACCGAGGGCGAGCTGATATAGACGACCCGGCCGGCGCCGGCGGCGCGCGCGGCGGCGAGCACGTGCGCCGTGCCGTCGACGTTGACCGCGGCGAACGCCGGCCAGCGGCCGGTTATCGACACCCGCGCCGCGAGGTGGACGATCGCGTCCTTGCCCCCGGCGGCGGCGCTCACCGCAGCCGCGTCGGTGACGTCGCCGAGCCGTTCGGCGCAATCGAGGCCAGCCGGCCGGCGCTGGAGCACCGTCACCTCGTCGCCTCGGGCGAGCAGCGCGGTGGCGACGGCCCGCCCGAGCAAGCCGCTCGCCCCGGTGACCAGCACCTTCACGAGTGGCCCACGAGCGGCTGCCTGACCTGGCTCATGCCAGCCTGGTCGGACGGCCGCCGGCGAGCACCCGCCCGGCCCACGCCCCGACGCGTACCCGGTCGATCTTCGAGTTGTGCCGGATGTCGACGGGCAACGCGGGTACGACGAGGACAGCGGCCAGCTCGACCCCGCCCCCCGTACCCGCCGCCGCTGCGCGCACCTCCGCGGCGAGCTCGGCGACGGCGAGCCCACCGTGGCCGTGCGCAGCCGCATGACCGGCCCCGAGGGTGACCACCGCGACGACCGCCTGGGTACCCGCCGGCCCGACACCCACGACGGCCGCGGTGGCCACGGACGGCAGGGCTTCGATCCGC
>DAIPJR010000296.1:0-2210 GCA_036770165.1 Actinomycetes bacterium
CCAAGCCGGCGAGCTGGCGCGGGCGCGACGTCCCCGAGGTGCTGCTGTCCGGCAACCACGCGGTGATCGCCCGCTGGCGGCGGGACGAGTCACTGCGCCGGACGGCCCGCGTGCGCCCGGACCTGCTCCAGCGTCTCGACCTGGCCGACCTCGACCGCGCTGACCTGGCCGCGCTGGCGGCCGTCGGATGGGCGCCAGGACCGGACGGCGCGTTTTCGCCGGTCGACCCGGCTGTGCCAGACTAGGCGGGCTGGTCGCGCCGGCGCTCTGCCACAGGGGAGCTCCACGGACGCGACCGGCAAGATTCGCGCCTTCCGATCCGTACCCACACCGCCTCGTGCGGCCACACCGTGGGTGACCTGTGGCACCTGCAGGAAGAGACCACCCGTGAACACGCTCGACTTCCTCGACGCCGGCTCGCTGCGCTCCGACCTCCCGGAGTTCCGACCCGGCGACACGCTCAAGGTCCACGTACGCGTCGTCGAGGGCAACAAGTCCCGGATCCAGGTGTTCCAGGGTGTCGTCATCCGCCTGCAGGGTGCTGGTGTACGCGAGACCTTCACGGTCCGCAAGGTGAGCTACGGCGTCGGCGTCGAGCGCACCTTCCCGCTGCACACGCCCGTCATCGACAAGATCGAGGTCGTGACGCGCGGCGACGTGCGGCGCGCCAAGCTCTACTACCTGCGCGACCTCCGCGGCAAGAAGGCCCGCATCAAGGAGAAGCGCGAGAACACGCCGACCGGCCGCTGACTCTGCCCTCGTGTGCCCTCGTGAGCCCTCGCGTGCCCTCGGGCCAGGTCGAGGCCAGGTCACGTAGGCTCCCCCGGTGATGGACATCGACGACCCCGGCCACGAGCCGGACGGCACCCCTTCGCCCGAGGACGCCCCGACCGGGTCGACGGCGCCGACCAGCCGTCGAGCGCGCCGGCAGTCGAGCCCGCCCGGGTCGATCTGGAAAGAGCTCCCGGTCCTCATCGTCATCGCGATCCTGCTGGCGATCTTGCTCAAGACGTTCCTGGTCCAGGCCTTCTACATCCCGTCGGGGTCGATGGAGGACACGCTCCGCATCGGTGACCGGGTCATGGTCAACAAGGTCGTCTACCACCTGCGCGACATCAAGCGCGGCGACGTGGTCGTGTTCGACGGGCTCGACTCGTTCACCCCCGAGGTCTCGATCCCCGAGCCCACCAACCCGGTCGCCAAGGCCCTGGGCTGGTTCGGCAGCCTCGTCGGGTTCGCGCCGCCGTCGGAGAAGGACTTCATCAAGCGGGTCATCGGCATACCGGGCGACCACGTCGCCTGCTGCAACTCGCAGGGTCACGTGACGGTCAACGGGGTCGCTCTCGACGAGCCGTACATCTTCCCGGGCGACTCGCCGTCCGACCAGCCGTTCAGCATCGTCGTGCCGGCCGGCCGGCTCTGGGTCATGGGTGACCACCGCGCCGCGTCGTCCGACTCGCGAGCCCACCTCGGCGATCCCGGCGGCGGCACCGTCCCGGAGAGCAAGGTCATCGGCCGAGCGTTCGTCATCATCTGGCCGGTGGGGCACTGGTCGTGGCTGTCCAACCCGTCGACGTTCGACCAGTCCGGGCTGAGCCGCTCCACGGCGTCGGCAGCACTGTCGAGCCCGCTCGCGCTCGGGTTCGTCGGGGCGTTGCCGCTGGTGGCCGGGCGTCGCGGCTGGCGCCGCCGGCGCAGCCACCCCACCCGGCTGGCCGACCGGCGCGGCTGAACGGTCCGTGGACGCAGGCGGGCTCGCATACGACATCGAGCGCACCTCGGTACGCGTGGTGCTGCTCGACGCGGGCGGACGGCTGCTGCTCTTCCGTACCGTCGATCCGTCGGCCCCCGCGCTCGGGATCTGGTGGGAGCTGCCCGGCGGCGGGATGGAGGCCGGGGAGTCGGTGGCACAGACCGCAGCGCGCGAGCTGGCCGAAGAGACCGGCATCCTCCTGCCCGACTCGGCCGTGGCCGCGCTGGCTGCGCTCGGCAACGACCCGACGTGGACCCGTACCGCGACCTACGTCCGCAGGGGCCGCCGCATCCTCCAGCACGAGCTGGTCGTCGCCGTCAGGATCGACGCGGTCGCCCCGGAGCCGGCCCGCGACGGGCGGACGCCCGAGGAGCTCGAGGACTACGTAGGGCACCGCTGGTGGACCGTCGAGGAGGTGGCCGCGAGCGGCGAGCGGTTCTTCCCCGGTCGGCTGCCC
>DAIPJR010000297.1:0-2199 GCA_036770165.1 Actinomycetes bacterium
TCGCCCCCCACGAGCCGGAGCCGGACCAGGTGGACCACGCGCGCCCCGGGCGTGACCGCGAGCCGCGAGGGGACGTCGCCCGCTGCCCGCACGTACTCCATCGTGACGAGCCGGGACGTCGGGTCAAGCCCCTGGGATCGCAGATCCTCGGTGTACGACGTCAGCTCGAGGTTCTGCGCCACCTTCGCCTTGGCGACGAACGTCCCTCGGCCCTGGACGCGCTCGAGGCGTCCCTCGACGACGAGCTCGTGCAAGGCCTGCCGGACCGTCGTACGGGACGTGCCGAACTGCACGGCCAGGTCGCGCTCGGTGGGTACCGCACTGCCCGGCTCGAGGGTGCGGGTCAGCTCGGTGAGGTGCCGCTTCAGGCGGTAGTACCTGGGTTCCCGAGGCTCCCGCGGTTCGCAGGGTTCCCGCTGGAGCGACATCGCCCTCCTCCTGCCGGTGGGTCGACCGCCAGGTGGCACCCTTGCTGGCAGCCGGTCGACGCGACATCGTGGCATGTCTTGACGCGACAGAACGTCGTCTGGCACGTTCCACAGAATTGGTCTATACCAATATCCTCGAGCGCGGGAGATCGTCATGGCACAGCCCGGGGCCCTCATGGCCGCCGAGATCGCCGAGCAACCTCAGGTCCTCCAACGCCTTCTGACCGAGGGCCGCCCCGACGCGGTGGCTGTGGGCGAGGTGCTGCGGGCCCGGGCCCCGCGGTTCGTGCTGCTGGCCGCGCGAGGCACCAGCGACCACGCCGCGCTCTACGCGAAGTACCTGCTGGAGGTGCGCCTCGGCCTCCCCTGCGGCCTCGCCTCGCCCTCCACGATGACGGCCTACGGAGCCCGGCCGCGGCTGGCCGACTGCCTCGTCGTGGCGGTCAGCCAGTCGGGGGGGAGCCCCGACCTGGTCGAGACGATGACGGTCGCCCGTGAGTGCGGCGCCACCACCCTCGCGGTGACGAACTCGCCCGACTCGAGCCTCGCGAGCGCGGCCGAGCTGCACATCGACATCCGGGCGGGTGCCGAGCTCGCGGTCGCCGCGACCAAGTCGTACAGCGCCGAGCTGCTCGCCCTCTTCCTCGTCGTCGATGCCTGGGCCGGCGGCACCGCGGCCGGTACGGCGATGCTGCCCGACATCGCGTCCGAGCTGATCGACCGCAGGGACGAGGTGGCCGACCTCGCCCAGCTGTACCGGTTCGCCTCCCGGATGGTCCTGACCGGCCGGGGGTACGCCTACCCGACGGCCCGCGAGGCCGCGATCAAGCTGATGGAGACGAGCTACCTCGCGGCCAACGCGTTCTCCGGAGCCGACCTGCTGCACGGACCGCTCGCCATGATCGACCCCCAGTACCCGGTCGTGGCAGTCGTGCCCAACGGGGTCGGTGCGACGGCGATGAAGCCGGTCCTCCAGCGGGTGCGCGACCGTGGCGCCGACCTGCTGGTCGTCGGCGGCGGCGAGGCCGTTCCCTTTGGTACCAGGGCATTCCGGCTGCCGGACGACCTCACCGAGGACGTGCACGCGATCGTCGACATCCTCCCGCTGCAGTGGCTGGCGCTCGAGATCGCGGTGGCGCGCGGCCTCGACCCCGACTCCCCGCGCGGCCTCAGCAAGGTGACCGAGACCTGGTAGTGACGAGGATCACCGTTTCCGGCAGGTGAATTCTGTGCCAACTCGGCCGGTGGCGGTCCACCGCGGCTCCGGAGTCGCCGAGACTTGTAGTGCGACGTCTGTGGAATGCGCGGGCGCGCGTACGAGAGGTGTTGTTTCGCATGTCAGAGAGCACCATCACCCGCGAGCAGGCAGAGCACATCGCTGCCGAGTGGGCGGCAGTCTCCGACGAGTCAGTGAACACGCACGTCGATGTGCAGAGGATCCCGGACGGGTACCTCGTCGAGCTCGTCGTCTACTACGGCTCGGGCCCCTTCGAACCGATCGGCAGCGCGGCTGCGGTGATCGACGACCAGGGTCACCTGAGCGAGCTGCGCGCCGCCTGATCGATCGGCGGTACGGCTGAACCGGCGACCCAGACCCGCCGGGGGACGTAGGACTCGTCCCACCACACCAGGTCTGCGGGCGCGTCGACGACGATGCGTCCGAGGTCCGAGCGGCCCACCACCGACGCCGGCACGGCGGTCGCGGAGGTCAGTGCTGCGGCGGGGGAGACCCCGAGCCCGATGACGTTGCGCACGGCGGCATCGAGGTGCA
>DAIPJR010000112.1:0-6811 GCA_036770165.1 Actinomycetes bacterium
CCAGCGAGGCCCTACGCGCGTGAACGAGCCGGGAGCCCTGCCGTGAGTGCGACCGGGTTTCGCATCTGGTGGGCGGGATCGGGCCCTGTTGCTGGTCGGGTTCGTCGCCGCACTGCGTCGCAGCGAGCTGGCTGCACTAACGGTCGACGTCCATGCCGGCGCGCGTGACCCCCTTGGGCAACGTCAGCACCAGGCCGTTGGGGACGAACCAGACCGGGGAACGGGGCAGCGGTCGGGGTTGCCGGCGCGCGACGATGGCGCAGGTCGAACTTATTGGCGATGTCGAATAGAGCGCCCGAATCACGTCGTGGTCCGACGTCCTGACCGGGCTCGCTGGGACGAGCGTCTGGGTGGTCGTTCTCGCGGGCGCCGGGTGGTTGCAGTTCAAGAAGGAGGGCACGACCCTTCATTGACCACGGGGCCTCCCGCGCGCTCGCATCCACCACGTTCACCATGTGCCTCGGCCCCTCATGTCGGCCCTGTGCAGCACGCTGCCGTGGAGTCTGGCGGCCTCGATTCCGGATGTCGCGGAACGCGGCTCGCTGACCTGCAGGTTCGCGGATGTGTGAACACTCCGCCGAAATTGTGTGACGGCCTGTCCTGGGGGCCCTGTCGTTGCAGGTCAGGAGTCTTGTCAGTCCCTCGCTCGCTCACCCTGCTCCTGTGGGAGTGCGGCCGCACGTCGTTCGTACGAGTGTCCGACCTTCGGACCGTCGCTCGCGCCCGGTCCCTCGGGTGCGCCGGGGTGATCGACGGGTCGGCGAACGGTGGCACGATCGCCACCGTGGTGGACCCGGTGGCCGGACGCGACTCAGCGGCGGACGGAGTCTGCGACTGGCTTCGGTCGTTCGATTCGAACGAGTCCTCGGTTCTCGAGCAGGTGGGCAGCATCCGTTCTGCCGAGCCGGAGCAGAATCCCATGCCGTGTGCACGATGAACGGTGGACATGAGCTCTGATTCGAGCTCCCGGAAGATCGTGGGCGCGCCTGCGATCCTCGGGCGGTACGCCCTCCAGCTGTTCGCCTGACCGCTCGGCGAGTGCTGGTGGGACGACCGGGAGGTGTGCGTCGCGCTCCGCTGGCGGCCCTGGAGACTCGTCTCCCGCGTCTTCGGGAGCGTCTGCACAGGTGCTCCCGCTCCGAGCGGGGCTCGGTGGCGTGCCCGTCGGGAGGATGTCGAGCCGGCCAGGGTCGCCTCGAGGAGCGTGACCTTCGTCCACCGGGATGGTGGTTGCTGCAGGTTCACGATGTTGACGAGGGCGGGATTCGAGGATCTGCGGATCCAGGTGAGCGCACGGCTGCCCGTCAGGGCGGTCTTCACCACCGCCTTCGACCCCCTGGTCGTCGGTGCCGACGGCAGTCGAGGGTCGTGAGTCCACCGGCACCGCCCCGTCGTGCCGGTGATGCTCCGACCGACCCGGCGGTCCCGTGCACAGGCGGTCGGGGGGGGTTGCCAACCCGTTGACGGGCGGACGGCCCCGACCTAGGCTCTCGTGTTGCGCCTCGCACTCGTCACGAGGCGTGAGCTGAAGAGGCCCTCCGCCGTGACCGCGGCCGAGGCGCCCCAGGTTCGCATCGGGCCAAAGGAGGCATCATGACGACCTCAGTTCCGTACACCGACCTTCACCTTCAGCCGATCGCCGGGATCTGGCGTGACGGCTCGTCGACGCGTGCGATCGACGACGCCAACCCGTACAACGGCGAGGTGCTGGCCAAGATGCGCCTGGCCACCACGCAGGACGTGGACCAGGCCTACGCGGGCGCCGCCGACGTGCAGCCGGCCTGGGCCGCGACCGCCCCGCAGGAGCGCGCGGCCCTGATGCGCCGGGTCGGTGCCGTCCTGGACGCCCGCAAGGACGAGATCGTCGACTGGCTGATCCGGGAGTCCGGTTCGACCGTGATCAAGGCGACGGTCGAGTGGCAGCTCGTGAGGGGTCTGGTCGACGAGGTCGCGAGCTTCCCGACCAGGGCGCACGGCATGCTCCTGCCGACCGCGAACCCGGGCGAGGAGTCGCGGGTCTACCGGCACCCGCTCGGTGTGGTGCTGGTCATCTCGCCGTGGAACTTCCCGTTCTACCTGTCGTTCCGGTCGGTCGCCCCGGCGATCGCGCTGGGCAACGCCGTGGTGATCAAGCCGGCGTCGGACACCCCGATCACCGGCGGCACGCTGCTGGCCAAGATCTTCGAGGAGGCCGGCCTGCCGGCCGGTGCGCTGTCCGTCGTGGCGGGCGCCGGGTCCGAGATCGGCGACTACGTCGTCGACCACGAGGTGCCGAAGCTGGTGTCGTTCACCGGGTCCACCGCGGTCGGCAAGCGGGTCGGCGCGACGGCGACCGGTGGGCGCTGGCTCAAGCGGGTCGCGCTGGAGCTGGGTGGCAACGCACCGATCGTCGTGCTCGACGACGCCGACGTCGACCTGGCCGCCGAGGCGGCGGTGTTCGGACGGTTCCTGCACTCGGGCCAGATCTGCATGTCCACGAACCGGGCGATCGTGGTGGCGTCGGTCCGCGACGCGTTCGTCGACAAGGTCCTCGAGCTGACCCGTCGCCTCGGCGTGGGCGACCCGCACGAGCCGACGACGCTGGTCGGTCCGATCATCAACGCCGCGCAGCGGGACTCGGTGGCGGCGATCGTCGCGCAGGCTGCCGCGGACGGCGCGACGCTCGCCCTGGGCGGCGAGACCCAGGGGTCGGTCGTCCCGCCGCACGTCTACGTCGACGTCGACCCGACCATCGCGCTGGCCACCGACGAGTCGTTCGGCCCGATCCTGCCGATCATCACGGCAGCCGACGAGGCGGACGCCCTGCGGCTGGCGAACCAGACCGAGTACGGCCTGTCCTCCGCAGTGTGGACGAGCGACCTGACCCGCGGTGCGCGGTTCGCGCAGAGGATCGTGGCCGGCATGGTGCACGTCAACGGCATCACGGTCGACGACCAGCCGATGGCGCCGTTCGGCGGGGAGAAGAACTCGGGGCTCGGCCGGTTCAACGCCGAGTGGGCGGTCGAGGAGTACACCCGGGTCCAGTGGGTCACCCTCCAGGACCCGCCGCACCCCTATGGCCTGAGCTGAGCTCGGGCGACCGACGGCCGGGCGAGGAGGCCCGGCCGGCCATGAACGACGAGGAGGAGGAGGACGAGATGAAGACGACGGCCGCAGTGGTCCGTGAGACAGGTGGAGCGTTCGCGCTCGAGGAGCTCGAGCTGGACGAGCCGCGCGCCGACGAGGTGCAGGTGCGCATGGTCGCCTCGGGCGTGTGCCACACCGACGCGATCGTGCGAGACCAGTGGTACCCGACGCCGTTGCCGGCCGTGCTCGGCCACGAGGGGTCGGGGATCGTCGAGCGGGTCGGTGCGGGGGTGACCAGCGTCAAGCCGGGCGACCGGGTGGTGCTCGGCTTCAACAGCTGCGGCAGCTGCGCCCAGTGCATGTCCGGGCACCCGGCGTACTGCGCGAACTTCTACGCCGCCGACTTCACCGGCCGCCGGCTCGGCGACGGGACCGCGGCGTTCACCGACGCCAACGGCGACCCGGTGTCGTCGCACTTCTTCGGCCAGTCGTCGTTCTCGGCGCTGTCGAACGTCGCCGAGCGGTGCGTGGTGACGGTGCCCGACGACGTCCCGCTGGAGCTGCTCGGCCCGCTCGGCTGCGGCCTGCAGACCGGCGCCGGCGCCGTGCTCAACGTGCTCAAGCCCGGCCCGGGCTCCAGCTTTGTGCTGTTCGGCACCGGGGCCGTCGGGCTCTCGGGTCTCATGGCGGCCGCAGCAAGCGGGGCGACCACGATCATCGCGGTCGACGTCGTGGACTCGCGGCTCGAGCTCGCCCGCACCCTCGGTGCCACGCACACCGTGAATTCGCGCACCGACGACCCGGTGGCCGCGGTCAAGGAGATCACCGGCGGCGGCGCGAACTTCGCGCTGGACACCACCGGGGTGCCCGCGGTGTACCGGCAGATGGTCGACTCGCTGGGGCTGCTCGGTCACGGTGCGCTTGTCGGTGCGGCCAAGCTCGGCACCGAGGCGAAGGTGGACATCGGCACGTCGTTGCTGTCGGGGGCGAGCATCAGCTTCGTCATCGAGGGCGACTCGGTGCAGCGGCTGTTCATCCCGAAGCTTCTGGCGCTGTACCAGGCGGGCAAGTTCCCGTTCGACAAGCTCATCAAGACGTATCGTCCCGACCAGATCAACGAGGCGTTCCACGACTCCGAGACGGGGGTGACCCTCAAGCCGGTGCTCGTCTACTGAGCCGGTCGGCCGTCCCTGGGCGGACCCCTTGCCCGGGGACGGTCCGGCACCTCGACTGGGGTCGGGCACCTCGGCGAGGCGGGGGATGAACGCACAGGGCACGAGCACTCGGTCGGGCGACGGGGACCGTCGCGACGTCCCGCTGCGCGCCGCGCACGAGCAGTTCGTCACGACCGGTCGCACCTCCGCCCGGGGCGTGCGCTCCCTGGTCGTCGAGTCCTGGCGGCGTAGCCGCAGCGGCGGCGTCGACCCGGAGCTGGTCGCTCCCTCACCGGACCTCTCGGCTGCCGACGTGCAGGCCATGCGCCGCGAGCACCCCCTGGCGGTCGCGATCCCGGCGATCCGCCACCTGCTGGTCCAACCGGCCGAGGGCTGGGTCACCGCGTTGATCGACGACTCGGGCCGGCTGCTGTGGGCCGAGGGCGATGTCGACGTGCACCGTCGGCTGGAGCGGATCGGGTTCGTCGAGGGCGCGCAGTGGCGTGAGGAGGCCGTCGGCACCAGCGCGCCCGGTGTGGCCCTGGCCACCGATGCCGCGGTCCAGGTGCTCGGGGCCGAGCACTGGGTGCGGTCCCTGCAGCCGTTCAACTGCGCCGCCGCGCCGGTCCACGACCCGGCGGGGCGTCTCCTCGGCGTGCTGGACATGACCGGTGGACCCGTCGTCGCCAGCGGCATGGCCCAGGCGTTGGTCCGGGCGACGGTCGTGGCGATCGAGGCGATCCTCAGGGCGGAGGCCGCCACCCGGGGCGAGGGCCACCAGGGCCAGCACCGCGAACCCTGGCTGCGGGTGCTCGGGCCGCGCGGCCCGGTGCTGCGCACCCCGCGGGCCGAGACGCCGTTGTCCGGTCGACAGGCGGAGATCCTGCTGCTGCTCAGCGAGCACCCCGCAGGGATGTCCGCCCACGAGCTGGCCGGGGCGCTGTCGCAGTCGGACCTGTCCCACGTCACCGTCCGCGCCGAGATCAGCCGGCTGCGTCGGCTGGTCGGCCCGCTGCTGTCGGAGTCGCGCCCGTACCGGCTGACCGACCCGGCGCGCACCGACGTCGCGGCGGTGCGCGCGGCGCTGGAGATCGGAGACGTCGGGCTGGCGCTGGCCGGCTACCCCGGTCCGGCCCTGCCCCGCTCCGCCGCGCCCGGGGTGGAGCAGATCCGCACCGAGCTGGGGGCGCAGCTGCGCGCGGCGGTCCTGACCAGCAAGGACGCCGACCTCCTGCGGCGCTGGACGGCCAGCCCGGAGGGCTTTGGTGACCGTCGCGCCTGGCGGGCGCTGGTCGCCGCCCTCCCGGTCGGCACCGCCGTCCGCTTGCGCGCCGCGACCCGTCTGGCCGCTCTCGAACGGGACCTGGACCCGCGGCGTCGTGCCGTGGCGGCCCGCTGAGCCGGGTCGTCCCGGTGGGGCTCGGCCCGGGCCGGGCGGGACCCCCGCGCACGTCACGACGCGACAGCCTCAGGCACGACCCATCGACCGAGGAGGCGCGGGTGTCGGATGTCCAGCAGTGAGCCGGAGGAACCGGTCCTCGTCCCGGTCGGCGAGGCTCTCGACGGCGTCATGATCCAGGCCCTTCCTCGAGATGCTTCGGTCACCGGGCTGTTCGCATTCGTCCGGCTGGCCGAGAGGGATGGTTCCGTGGGCTGGTCCGTGCGGGTCACGGACGGGTTGAACGACGAGGAGACCCTGGGGGTGCTCGCGGGCTACCTCGAGCACCTGAAGATCCTGGCGGCCTCGTCCTGGCATGACTCCTGGCCCACGGACCGGGTCACGGCTCGGTGCGCCTCGGTCGTTCCCGTCTCGCGTGGTGCACGCGCGCCGACGTGCGGACCCGCGACGATCCGGTGCACCAGGCGAACAGGGAAGGGGCTGTCGCAGCGCTTCACGTCGGCCGTGGGATGCCGTGAGCCGGCCGCGCGACCCTTCCCGATTGCGCGATGATCGGGTCATGGCCTCATGAGTCGTCCCGTGCCCGAGCTGCGGAACCAAGAACCGGGTCCCGGCGGTCGCGTCCGGCCAGCCCCGGTGCGCGTCCTGCAAGACGACGCTGCCCTGGGTCGCGGACGCGGGGGACGTCGACCTCACCGCCGCGCTGGACACCCGGAGCCTCGTGCTGCTGGACCTGTGGGCGCCCTAGTGCGCGCCGTGCCGGATGGTCGCCCCCGTGCTGGAGCGGCTTGCAGGCCGGTTCGCCGGCCGGGTGAAGGTCGTCAAGGTGAACGTGGACGAGAACCCGTCGACGTCGGCGAGGTTCGACGCGCGCAGCATCCCGACGCTCGTCCTGCTGCGTGACGGCGCCGTGGTGAAGCGGATCGTCGGCGCGCAGCCCGAGCCGGTGCTCGCGCGCGAGGTCGAGCAGGCGCTCGCCGCGGGCTGAGTTCGGCAGCTTAGCGCCACGTAAGTGATGGTCACAGGGTCCACGACCCAGCGTTCGCGGACCGCCTCGGCCCCTACTTTCGGGCGAGCACCCGCACACCGTCCGGTCGTGCTTCGCCGTTCGGTGAGACGTGCCGGTACAGCGTCTGTCGGGAGATCCCGAGCTCCTTGCAGAGCT
Source organism: Actinomycetes bacterium (assembly GCA_036770165.1). Lineage (GTDB taxonomy): Bacteria > Actinomycetota > Actinomycetes > Prado026 > Prado026 > JANYIP01. Next base: position 6,785 of record DAIPJR010000112.1, read on the forward strand.
CGCTGACCTTCGTGTCGGGCTTGCCCA
>DAIPJR010000298.1:0-2184 GCA_036770165.1 Actinomycetes bacterium
GGTGGCGAGGCGGGCGCTTCGGTCCTCGCTCGACTCGGCGCCCCGATGGCCCGGCTCCGCCCCGACGTGCGTGTCGTACACGGCGTCGTGGAACCACGCAGCGAGCCGTACCAGGTCGGCCGCGGCCGCCGCGCCGGCCAGAGCGTCCACGTGCTCGAGCACCTCGGCCAGGTGCCGAACGTCGTGGTACGCGCGGTCGGGCCCTGCGTACGCGACCATCAGCGACCGGCCCACCCCGGAGCAGTCCCCGCGAGCGCCCACCCGGTCGCACAGGTCCAGCCAGGTCGCGAGCAGATCCATGCGGCGACCCTACGGACCCACCCGGTGCGCGGATGCTGGAATGGCCTCATGCCCTCCACCGCCGCGCTCGAGCGCGCTCTCGCCGTGCTCGCCGAGCACCCCGTCCTCGACGGCCACAACGACCTGCCGATGGCCTTGCGGGAGAGGTCCTTCTACGACCTGGACGCCGGGGACCCGTACACGTCCCTGCCCGACCTGCACACCGACCTGCCGAGACTGCGGGCCGGATGCGTCGGCGGCCAGTTCTGGTCGGTGTTCGTGCCCACGTCGTTGGCCGGCGGGAGCGCGGTCACCGCGACACTCGAGCAGATCGACCTGGTACGACGGCTCACCGCCCAGCACCCGGACGCGTTCGCCCTGTGCCGTACCGCCGCCGAGGCCGAGCGGGCCGTCGCCGAGGGGCGCATCGCCTCGCTGATGGGGATGGAGGGCGGCCACTCGATCGACTGCTCGCTCGGGACACTGCGACAGATGTACGAGCTGGGCGCCCGCTACCTGACCTTGACGCACAACGACAACGTGCCCTGGGCCGACTCCGCTACCGATGCCGTGGGCTGCGGCGGGCTGACCGAGTTCGGCGTCGAGGTCGTGCGCGAGATGAACCGGCTGGGCATGCTCGTGGACCTGTCGCACGTCTCCGCCGCGACGATGCGCGCGGCCCTCGACGTCGCGGCCGCCCCGGTGATCTTCAGCCACTCGTCCTGCCGCGCGCTCTGCGACCACCCGAGGGACGTGCCCGACGAGATCCTGAGACGGCTGCCGGCGAACGGTGGCGTCCTCATGGTCACGTTCGTCCCGCAGTTCGTCAGCCAGGCCGGCGCCGACTGGGACGCCGAGGTCTCCGCCGAGATGACGCGGCGCGGCCTGCCGCTGTCGGACTGGTACGCGCGGATGGCGGTCAACGCCGACTACACCCAGCAGGTACCCCGGCCGATCGTGACCGTGGCCGAGGTGGCCGACCACGTGGACCACGCGCGCGACGTGGCGGGCGCCGCTCACGTGGGCATCGGCGGCGACTACGACGGGGTCGACGTCCAACCGGTCGGTCTGGAGGACGTGTCCGGCTACCCGAGGCTCTTCGCGGAGCTCGTCGAGCGGGGCTGGAGCGACGACGAGCTGGCCGGCCTCGCCTGCCGCAACGTGCTCCGGGTGCTGCGCGAGGCCGAGGCGGTCGCCGCTGCGCTCCAGCTCGAACGTGGTCCCTCGACGATGCGTTTCAGCTGAACCGGAACCAGGTCTGCCCGGGTACGAGAGGCTGCGGACGGCCCTCGTACCGCTCCGTACCCACCGACCACGACCCGCCGTCCGGCGAGTCGAAGGCCACCTCGGCGAAGCCCTGGTCGGCGAACCAGCCGCGGATGTCCGACGTCAGGTCGGGGGCGTCCCGGTGCCGTGTCCACAGCACCGTGGCGCCGTCCGCGCAGAGCTCGGCGGCGTGGCGCACGGTCGTCTCGACGTCGGCGTCGGAGACGTTGCCGAAGATCCCGCAGAGCAGGACGACGTCCGCGGGTACGGCGCCCGCGTAGGCGTCCGAGCGGCCGGCGTCGCGGGTGACCACGTGGATCCCGGCAAGCCCGGCTGCCGCGAGCGCCGTACGGGCCGCCTCGGCGTTGTCCGGGTCGAGCTCGACCAGCCGCCCGGTGACCTCGGCCGCTCGGCGGTGCCCGGCGAGCGCGCCGACCACGTCGCCCGCCTGGCCGGCGCACGCGCTGACCAGCCGGACCGGCCCGTGCGGTGCCGCGTCGAACGCCTCACGCAGCCGCTGCTGCACGGTGGCCAGCCGCTGCGACAGCCTCGACGTCGGGTCGGCATAGGCGTCGTGCCAGCGCTGCCAGTGCGTCCGCCCCTCGGCGCCCTCGGCGCCGTCGGCGCCTTCAGGTGCCA
>DAIPJR010000113.1:0-6784 GCA_036770165.1 Actinomycetes bacterium
GGGCGCCGCCGAGCCCCAGCCGGCTCGCGGGACCGGTGGGCGGGTCATCGCCATGCCGTCCGGCTCCCGGGCGGCTCGCGGGCTGGCCAGGGCGGCGATGGCGCTCGACGCGACGACGGCCACCGAGGTCATCAAGGACGAGCTGCGCCGACGCGGCGTGGTGTCGACGTGGGAGCAGGTGGTCGTCCCTGTGCTCGAAGGCGTCGGCCGTCGCTGGGCCGCGACCGGCGAGGGCGTGGAGGTCGAGCACCTGCTCTCCGAGTGCCTCGTCGCGGCCGTCCACACCGAGCTCCTCCCCGTACGCGCGCCGACCAATCCGCGGCCGGTGTTCCTCGCAGCGGCCGAGGAGGAGCAGCACACGCTGCCCCTGTACGCCCTCGCGGCAGCCCTGGCGGAACGGCAGATCGCCGCGCTGGTCCTCGGCGCCCGCCTGCCGCGCGGCGCTCTGGCCGACGCCGTCCGGCGCAGCGGTCCCGCGGCGGTGTTCGTCTGGAGCCAGGTCCCCGCGACCGGAGACCCGGACCAGCTGGCCGCCGTCCCGGCCCAGCGACCGGCCCCCCGGCTGGTCGTCGGGGGACCTGGGTGGCACTCGACGCCGGCGGGTACGGTGCGCGCGGACGACCTCGCACACGCAGTCGAGATCATCAGCGAGGCCGTGGGAGCCTGACGCTCCGGTAACCTCGCGCGAGGGGCTCGTCCAGCAACGAGGAGGATCGGTGTCGGACCAGCTAGCGACGTTGCTGGCCGCGGGGGAGCGGGCGGCGTTCCACGGCAGGCCCGCAGCCGGTATCCCGCCGCTCCAGCAGGCCGTCGAGACAGCGCACGAGTCCGGTCGAGACGACGAGGCGACGGCCGCCGCGTGGCTGCTCGGCGTGGCGCTCGGCGCGGCCGGCAAGTACGGCAGCGCGCTCGCCGTCCTCGAACCGCTGGCCGACCGCGCCGCGGTGGACCACCCCGCGCGCCGGCTGTTCGCCTCGCTCGCGGCCTCGACTGCGGCGAGCGTGCACCGCCAGCTCGGACGGCACGCCGCGGCTCGCATCCTCGACGAGCAGGCCGAGTCCCTCGCCGGCGACGCCCCCGAGGCCCTGTTCGACGCCCGGCTCGGCCTCGCCGCCGACGCAGTCGGCCTCGACGACGGCACGGCCGCCCGTACGAGGCTGGAGCAGGCGACCGTGCTGCTGGAGGGACGCACGGACTGGTGGCGGCAGCGGGTCCGGATGCTATGGGTTCGCGCCGAGATCGCCCTGCTGCCGGGCGGTGACCCGGCGGCTGCGGTCAAGGCGGCGGAGACCGCGGTGACGCTCGCCGAGGGGTCCGGCGCGCCGAGGCACGTAGCCAAGAGCCTGCTCTTCCTCGGCGTCGCGCAGGTGCAGGCCGGCGACCCGGCGGAGGCCGCGGCCACGCTGCGCAGGGCGGCAACGCTCAGCGAGTCTCTCGGCTGCCTGCCACTGGTGTGGCCCTCGCGCGCCATGCTCGGCGCGCTGCTCGACGGCGACCTGCCGCAGGAGAGCGCCCGCAACCTGGCGGGGGCCAGGGGAACGGTGATCTCGATCGCCGACGACCTGCCCGAGGACCTGCGCGCCGACTGGCTCGGCCGCCCCGACATCGCGGCGCTGCTGCACGGCGAGTAGACATTCGCGCTCACGTACGGCCGGCATCGTGCCGAAGCACTACCTGTGGCAACGGTGTGTGTGTGCGACGACTCCCCGCTGGCGCGCGAGTCGTTGCGCCGCGTGGTGGCGACCGTGCCCGGCGTCGACCGGGTGAGCGCGGCTGCGAGCGGCGAGGAGATGCTCGCCCGCTACTCGGTCGAGCGCCCTGACCTCGTCCTGGCCGACGTACGCATGCCTGGCATCGGCGGCGTGGAGGCGACCCGCCGGCTGCTCGCGGTGCACCCCGGCGCTGCGGTGCTCATGCTGACCATGGCCGAGGACACCGACGGGGTCGCGCGCGCGGTCGCGCACGGGGCCCGCGGCTACGTACGCAAGGACGCCTCCCGCGAGGAGCTGTCCGCCACCCTCGTCCAGGTGCTCAGCGGGCGCAGCCGCTCGTCGGTCATGCCCACCCGCAGGGGCGACGGGCAGGCCGATCCGCCGACCCTCTCCGAGCGCGAGCTGCAGGTCCTGTCCGGGATGTCGCGCGGCCGCAGCAACGCCGAGATCGGCCGCGAGCTGTACCTCTCCGAGGACACGGTCAAGACGCACGCACGGCGACTGTTCCGCAAGCTGGGCGCCGCCGACAGGGCGCACGCTGTAGCGGTGGGCTTCCGCTGGGGGCTAGTGCGATAACGCGTCCCGCGACGCCGGTACGATGAGGCATGGAGCCAGCACCCGTCCCTGACCCGTTCGCCCGTGTGGGCCTCACCTTCGACGACGTCCTGCTGCTCCCGGCGGCCTCCGACGTCCTGCCGGACGCTGTCGACACGTCCACGCAGCTGACCCGCAACATCCGGGTGCGCATCCCCCTCGTGTCCTCGCCGATGGACACCGTCACCGAGGCCCGGATGGCGATCGCCATGGCCCGCGAGGGCGGCGTCGGGATCCTGCACCGCAACCTGTCGATCGAGGACCAGGCCTCGCAGGTCGACCTGGTGAAGCGGTCCGAGGCCGGCATGGTCACCAACCCGGCGACCTGCGGTCCTGGTGACACCCTCGCCGACGTCGACCGGCTGTGCGCCCGCTACCGGATCTCCGGGGCCCCCGTCGTCGACGGCTCGGGCGTCCTCGTCGGCATCGTGACGAACCGCGACATGCGGTTCGAGTCCGACCACTCCCGTCTGGTGCGCGACGTGATGACCCCGATGCCGCTGGTCACCGGTCCGGTGGGCATCTCGGCCGACGACGCGTTCGCCCTGCTGGCCCAGCACAAGATCGAGAAGCTGCCCCTGGTCGACGACGCGGGGCGGCTCACCGGCCTGATCACGGTCAAGGACTTCGTGAAGTCCGACCAGTACCCGTCGGCCACGAAAGACGCCGGCGGCCGGCTCGTCGTGGGTGCTGCCGTCGGCGTCGGCGAGGACTCGTACAAGCGGGCTCGGACCCTGGTCGACGCGGGGGTCGACCTCGTCATCGTCGACACCGCCCATGGCCACTCCCGCGCGGTGCTCGAGATGGTCAGCCGGCTCAAGCGCGAGACGGAGATCGACATCGTGGGCGGCAACATCGGCACCCGCGAAGGCGCCCAGGCGCTCGTCGACGCGGGCGCCGACGGCGTCAAGGTCGGCGTCGGGCCCGGTTCGATCTGCACGACGCGGGTCGTCGCAGGCGTTGGCGTACCGCAGGTGACGGCGATCTACGAGGCCTCGCTGGCGTGCAAGCCGGCCGGCGTGCCGGTGATCGGTGACGGCGGGCTGCAGTACTCAGGAGACATCGTCAAGGCCCTCGTCGCCGGAGCCGACACGGTCATGCTCGGGTCCCTCCTGGCCGGCTGCGGCGAGTCGCCCGGCGAGCTGATGTTCATCAACGGCAAGCAGTACAAGGCCTACCGAGGCATGGGGTCGCTCGGCGCGATGCAGTCGCGCGACGGTTCGAAGTCGTACAGCAAGGACCGCTACTCGCAGGAGGACGTCCTCTCCGACGACAAGCTGGTACCGCAGGGCATCGAGGGCCAGGTGCCCTACCGGGGCCCGCTCGCCGCGGTCGCGCACCAGCTCGTGGGTGGCCTCCGCGCCGGGATGGGCTTCGCGGGGGCAGCGACGGTGGCCGACCTGCAGACCGGCGGCAAGCTGATCCGCATCACGCCGGCGGGGCTCAAGGAGAGCCACCCGCACGACGTGCAGATGACGATCGAGGCGCCCAACTACTCGTCGCGCTGACGTGTCGGCACGCTGACGTGCCGCCGTCGGCGGCGAGTCTGGGAGGATCGACCCCATGAGCGAGATCGAGATCGGGCGGGGCAAGCGCGGCCGCGAGGCCTACGCGTTCGACGACATCGCGATCGTGCCGAGCCGGCGTACCCGCGACCCGCACGAGGTCTCGATCGCCTGGCAGATCGACGCCTACCGCTTCGAGCTGCCGCTGCTCGCGGCCCCGATGGACTCGGTCGTCTCGCCCGACACCGCGATCGCGATCGGCCGGCTCGGCGGCGTGGGGGTGCTCAACCTCGAGGGTCTCTGGACCCGCTACGACGACCCGGAGCCGCTGCTCGCCGAGATCGCCGCGCTGCCCGACGAGCGAGTCACGTCGCGGCTGCAGGAGCTGTACGCCGCGCCGATCGACCCCGACCTGATCGCCCGCGTGATCCGCCAGGTCCGAGACGCAGGCGTCACGGTCGCCGCGGCGCTGTCGCCGGGCCGTACGGCGCAGTACGCGAAGGCGGTCGTCGACGCGGGTGTCGACCTGTTCGTCATCCGCGGGACGACGGTGAGCGCCGAGCACGTGTCGGGCCAGGCGGAGCCGCTCAACCTCAAGCAGTTCATCTACGAGCTCGACGTACCGGTCGTGGTCGGCGGGGTTGCCACCTACCAGGCGGCCCTGCACCTGATGCGTACGGGTGCCGCCGGCGTCCTGGTCGGGTTCGGCGGAGGCTCCGCGCACACCACGCGGGCGGTGCTCGGCGTGGCCGTACCCATGGCGTCGGCGGTGGCCGACGTCGCCGCGGCGCGACGCGACTACCTGGACGAGTCGGGCGGCCGCTACGTCCACGTCATCGCCGACGGCGGCGTGGGCCGGTCCGGCGACATCGCCAAGGCGATCGCCTGCGGCGCCGACGCGGTGATGATGGGCTCGCCGCTCGCGCGCGCGATCGAGGCGCCCGGCCGCGGGTGGCACTGGGGCTCCGAGGTCCACCACCCGCTGCTGCCGCGCGGCGAGCGGGTGCAGGTCGGCACGTCGGGCACGCTCGTGGAGATCCTGCTGGGTCCCTCCCGCGTCCCTGACGGGACGATGAACCTGTTCGGTGCGCTACGCCGGTCGATGGCGACCACCGGATACTCCGAGCTCAAGGAGTTCCAGCGCGTCGAGGTCACGGTCACGCCGACGACGTCGCGCTGAGCGGCGCTGACCCGTGACCGGCTTCCGCCTGGGCCCTGACGACCGCGCCGAGTCGATCACCCGGCTGGAGACCGAGCTGCTCGACGTCGTGGTCATCGGTGGTGGCGTCGTCGGCGCGGGCGCCGCGCTCGATGCCGCGACCCGGGGCCTCACCGTCGGGCTGCTGGAGATGCGCGACTGGGCCAGCGGTACGAGCAGCCGGTCGTCGCGCCTCGCCCACGGCGGCCTGCGCTACCTCGAGCAGCTGGAGTTCGGCCTCGTCCGTGAGGCGCTCGGCGAGCGCGGGCTGCTGCTCGAGCGGCTGGCGCCGCACCTGGTACGCCCGGTCCCGTTCCTGCTCCCGCTGACGCACCGCGGCTGGGAGCGGCCCTACCTCGGGGCCGGGGTGGCGCTGTACGACGCGCTGTCACGGATCTCCCGCAAGGGCACCGCGCTTCGCGGCCACCGGCACCTGTCCCGCACGTCGGTGCAGCGGCTCGCGCCGGCGCTCGACGCCGAGACTGTGGTCGGCGCCATCGGTTTCCACGACGCGCAGATCGACGACGTACGTCACACGCTCGCCGTCGTCCGTACCTCAGCCAGCCGCGGTGCTGTCGTCGCCGCTCGCGTCGAGGTGACCGGGCTGCTCCGCGACGACGACGAGGCGGCTACGGTCCGGGGCGTCACTGCCGTGGACCACGAGACCGGGCGGGAGATCACGATCCGGGCCCGGGCGGTGCTCGCGGCCACCGGTGTGTGGAGCGACCGGGTCGGTGACTGGCTCGGCCGGGAGGCTGACGCACCCGTCGTCCCGTCGATCGGGGTCCACCTCGTCGTGCCCCGGTCCGCGATCGACCTGCACACCGCGGTCATCGCACGTACGCCGTCATCCGTCCTCTTCCTGCTGCCGTGGGGCAACCACTGGCTGGTCGGTACGACGGACAGGCCGTGGGCGGGCGACCGCGAGGAACCGCGCGCCACCTGGGCCGACGTCGACTACCTGCTGGAGCAGGCCGCCCGGTGGCTCACCCGACCGCTGACCCGCGACGACATCGAGGGCGTCTACGCGGGGCTTCGGCCGCTCGTCGCCGCCGAGGCGGCCGAGGGCGAGGCCGCCGAGACGACCAAGCTCTCGCGCGAGCACCTCGTCACGCGGCCCGTGCCGGGCCTCGTCACCGTTGCCGGCGGCAAGTACACGACCTACCGGGTCATGGCGGCCGACGCCATCGACGCGGTGGCCGAGGAGCTGCCCGACCCGGTGGGTGCATCGCGCACCGAGCACGTACCGCTGGCCGGGGCGCTCGGCTTTGCCGACCTGTGGGCCCGGCGCGAGGCGCTCGCCACCGACTCCGGGCTGCCGCTGGACACGATCGAGCACCTGCTCACCCGGCACGGTGTGCTGACGCGCGAGCTGCTCGAGCTCGTGGCGGCCGACCCCTCGATGGGCGAGCGGATGCACCCCGACGCCCCCTACCTCGTCGCCGAGATCCGGCACGCCGCGACGCACGAGGACGCAAGGCACCTCGACGACGTGCTGGTCCGCCGTACCCGCCTCGCGCTCGAGACCCGTGACGGTGCCGTGTCGATCGCCGAGGCGGCGGCGCGGCTGGTCGCGCCGGTGCTCGGCTGGTCCGACGCGCAGGTCGCCGACGAGGTGGCCGCCTTCGTCGCCGCCGCCTACGGCCGCCTCCCCACCTCCTAGCCCGGCCCCTTTCCGCGACGATCTTGAGAGATCACTGACGACACGCGGGCGTGGCGCAGTGATCTCTCAAGATCGTCGAGGGCGGTGAGCTCGGCGGTGACGTTGGCTCGGG
>DAIPJR010000114.1:0-6781 GCA_036770165.1 Actinomycetes bacterium
GCTTGCACGCGCGGAAGCCGGCGGCGACGGCAGCGGCGGCGTTGGGGTAGAAGCGGACGTTCGCCGCGAGCGGGGTGCGCGACGGGCAGGACGGCCGGCAGTAGATCCCCGTGGTCAGCACCGCGGTGAACACTCGGCCGTCGAACCGCGCGTCCCGCGCCGCGACCGCGCGGTAGCTGGTCTCGAAGGTGTCCACGGCGTCGATCCTGCCTTACCCGTACGACCCGACCTAGCGGGAATCGGACCAAGCGGCCGCACCGCCTGGCCTATAGCGGGCCGGGTGGGCCGGCCTGCCGGCCAACCCGCGTCCGTCTCAGCACGGGGCCGCCCTCCGCGGCTTCACCCGCGCCGTGGGTGCTGCCGCAGCCGAGCCGGGGGTGACAACGGCGAGTTCCGGCCCCACTCGGCGGGGGAAGCGGGACAGCAGCCGGGCGCGGGCGCGGCTAGCGGGCGGCGAGCATCTCGGCGACGAGGAACGCCAGCTCGAGGGCCTGCTCGCGGTTCAGCCGAGGGTCGCACGCCGTCTCGTAGCGGTCGCCGAGCTGGCTCTCGGCGAGCCCGGCCGACCCGCCGACGCACTCGGTGACGTCGTCGCCGGTGAGCTCGACATGGACCCCGCCGGGGTTCGTCCCCAGCTGCCGGTGCACGGCGAAGAACCCCCGGACCTCGGCCACCACGTCGTCGAAGGACCGGGTCTTGACGCCGGACTCCGCCTCGCGGGTGTTGCCGTGCATCGGGTCGCAGATCCAGACGACCTCGGCGTCGCTTGCGGTGACCTTCTGCACGATCGGCGGCAGCAGGTCGAGGACCTGGCCCGCGCCCATCCTGGTGATCAGTGTCAGGCGCCCTGGCTCCCGCTCGGGGTCGAGCCGGTCGACGAGCTCGAGCACCTCCTCGGGGGTCGCGCTCGGCCCGACCTTCAGCCCGATCGGGTTGCGGATCCGGGCGGCGAAGTCGACCTGGGCACCGTCCAGCTGGCGGGTGCGGTCACCGATCCACAGGAAGTGGCCGGACACGTCGTAGGGCAGGCCGGTACGCGAGTCGATCCGGGTCAGCGCCTTCTCGTAGTCGAGGACGAGCGCCTCGTGGCCGGCGTAGAGGTCGGCCCGGCGGAACTCCTCGGGGTCGGCGCCGCAGGCCTGCATGAAGGCCAGCGCGCGGTCGATGTCACCCGCCATCTGCTCGTACCGCTCCCCCGCCGGGCTGTCGCGGACGAAGTCCTGGTTCCACGCGTGGACCTGGCGAAGGTCGGCGTAGCCGCCCTGCGTGAATGCGCGGACGAGGTTCAACGTGGCCGAGGCATGGTGGTAGGCCTCGACCATCCGCGCCGGGTCGGGCCGCCGCGCCTCCGCCGTGAACGGGAGCCCGTTGACCATGTCGCCCCGGTAGGCCGGCAGCTCGACGTCCCCGTGCCGTTCGACGTCGGACGAGCGCGGCTTGCCGTACTGACCGGCGATGCGGCCCACCTTGACGACCGGCATGGACGCGCCGTAGGTGAGCACGATCGCCATCTGCAGGACCGTCTTCAGCTTGGCCCGGATCGCGTCGGCGCCGACCCCGTCGAAGGTCTCGGCGCAGTCGCCGCCCTGCAGCACGAAGGCGCGCCCGCGTGCGGCCTCGGCCAGCTGTCCCCGCAGCAGGTCGCACTCGCCGGCGAAGACCAGCGGCGGCATGCCGCGGAGCCGGGCCACCGCGGCGTCGCGCGCGGCGGGATCGGGCCAGCTCGGCTGCTGCGCCGCCGGCAGGTCCGGCCATCCGAGCTGCTCAGGGATCAACCGCTGATCGGTCATCGACCCGCTCCGCCTCTGTTAACCGAACAGCTCCTTGGCCTCGGCGTAGGTCTCCGGCGGAACCGTCTTGAGCACCGTGGTCGCCGCTGCGAGCGGCACCCGCACGATGTCGACGCCCTGCAGCGCGACCATCTTGCCCCAGTCACCCTCGTGCGCCGCGTCGATCGCGTGCAGCCCGAACCGGGTGGCCAGCCAGCGGTCGAAGGCCGTCGGGGTGCCACCTCTTTGGACGTGGCCGAGGACGGTCGTCCGAGCCTCCTTGCCCGTACGCCGCTCGATCTCGCCGGCCAGCCAGTCGCCGATGCCGGACAGCTTCACGTGCCCGAACGCGTCGAGCTCGGTGTCCTTGGTCACGAGCTGGCCGTCGAGCGGGATCGCCCCTTCGGCGACGCAGATGATCGGCGCGTAGTGGCTGCGGAAGCGGTTCTCGACCCACTCGCAGACCTGGTTGACGTCGAACTTCTCCTCGGGGATGAGGATCACGTTGGCCCCGCCGGCGATGCCGGAGTGCAGCGCGATCCAGCCGGCGTGCCGGCCCATGACCTCGACGATGAGGACGCGGTGGTGCGACTCGGCCGTGGTGTGCAGCCGGTCGATGGCCTCGGTCGCGATGTTGACCGCGGTGTCGAAGCCGAAGGTGTAGTCGGTCGCGTTCAGGTCGTTGTCGATCGTCTTGGGTACGCCGACGACGCGCACCCCCTCGGAGTCGAGCCGGGTGGCCACGCCGAGCGTGTCCTCGCCGCCGATGGCGATCAGGGCGTCGATGCCGAGGTCGGCCAGGTTGGCCTCGATCCGCGCGATGCCGCCCTCGACCTTGATCGGGTTGGTGCGGGACGAGCCGAGGATGGTGCCTCCGCGCGGCAAGATCCCGCGCACGGCGGTCACGTCGAGCGGCATCGTGAGGCCCTCGAGCGGGCCCCTCCAGCCGTCGCGGAAGCCGACGAACTCGTGGCCGTAGTGCTGGACGCCCTTGCGGACCACGGCCCGGATGACCGCGTTGAGGCCGGGGCAGTCGCCGCCGCCGGTGAGGACTCCGATGCGCATGCTGTGACTCCTGGAATCGCTGGATGCTGCGGGATTGCTGAGGTGCGTGCCGGACGACGCTGTCTCGGCCGCTCGTGGGGCAGTAAAGACTAGCCTGGCGCGGTGACCTTCTCGATCGTGGCGCGCAGCACCGACGGCGCCGAGTACGGCGTGGCCGTGGCGTCGAAGTTCCTCGCCGTCGGGGCCGCCGTACCCGCCGCCGAGGCGGGCGTCGGAGCCGTCGCGACCCAGTCGTACGCCAACCTCGCCTACCGCCCCGACGGGCTGGCCCTGCTCCGCCAGGGCCGGTCCGCGCAGGAGACCCTGGCAGCGCTCACCACGGCCGACACGCTGCGCGAGCAGCGACAGGCCGGCGTGGTCGGGGTGTCCGGCCCGGGTGCCACCTTCACAGGCGCGGAGTGCTTCGCGTGGGCCGGCGGCGTGGTCGGCGACGGCTACGCGATCCAGGGCAACATCCTCACCGGCCCGGACGTGGTCGCGGCCATGGAGGCGGCCTGGCGGTCGAGCGACCCCGCCGATCCGCTCTCCCGCCGCCTGCTCGCGGCGCTGCTGGCCGGCGACCGGGCCGGCGGCGATCGGCGCGGCAGGCAGTCGGCCGCGCTCCTCGTCGTCACCCCGGACGGCGGGTACGGAGGCGGCAGCGACGTGCTCGTCGACCTCCGTGCCGACGACCACCCCGATCCCGTACCCGAGCTGGGTCGGCTCCTGGACCTGCACCGGCTGTACTTCGAGCGGCCCGACCCGAGCGCGTGCGTGGTCCTCGAGGGCGACCTCGCCGTCCGCGTCCGTACCCTCCTGGCCGCCAGGGGCTTCACCGCAGACGACCTCGACCGGGCCTTGAGCGACTGGGCGTCGGTCGAGAACCTCGAGGAGCGTCTCGTGGCCGGGCGCATCGACCCGCTGGTGCTCGAGCAGCTCGAGCTGGCATGAGCGGCGGTGCCACGGTCCTCGCGGTCGACGCGGGAACCACCGGGGTCACCGCGCTGGTCGTCACCGAGGACGGCCGCGTGGCCGCCCGCGGCTATCGGGAGTTCCCGCAGCACTTCCCCGGCGACGGCTGGGTCGAGCACGCCCCTGACGAGATCTGGGCCGCGACGCTGGTCGCCGTGACCTCCGCGCTGGAGCAGGCGGAGGCCGCCGCGGTGGCCGCGCCCGGCTGCCTGGGCGTCACCAACCAGCGCGAGACGGTCGTCCTCTGGGACCGCGAGACCCTCGGCGCCCCCCGGCGGGCGATCGTGTGGCAGGACCGGCGCACGGCCGGCATCTGCGACCAGCTGCGCAGCGACGGGCACGAGCCCCGCGTACGCGAGCTGACCGGGCTCCGCCTCGACCCGTACTTCTCGGCGACCAAGCTGACCTGGCTGGCGCTGAACGAGCCGCACACGTGGGCCGGCGTGATCGCCGGCCGGACCGCCGTGGGCACCGTCGACTCCTACCTGATCGCCCGAATGACCCGCGGCCTGCAGCACGTCACCGACCCCTCCAACGCGTCGCGCACGCTGCTGTTCGACATCACCTCCGGCACCTGGTCGCCGGAGCTGTGCGAGCTGTTCCGGGTCCCGGTGACGGCGCTGCCCGAGGTCGTGTCCTCGTACGGTGTCGTGGGTCGCACCGACCCGAGCGCGTTCCTCGGCCTCGACCTGCCGATCGCCGGCATCGCGGGCGACCAGCAGGCGGCGCTGTTCGGCCAGACCTGCTTCGCGCCGGGGACCTCCAAGTGCACCTACGGCACCGGGTCCTTCATCCTGGTCAACACCGGCGACGCCCCCGTACGGTCCTCGGCCGGGCTGCTGACGACCGTCGCGTGGGGACACCCGGACGGGCGGCTGGCCTACGCGCTCGAGGGCGCCATCTTCGTCACCGGGGCGGCCGTGCAGTGGCTCCGCGACGGCCTCGGCCTGGTGGCTTCGGCCGACGAGACGGAGGCGCTCGCGGCGTCGGTGCCCGACAGCGGCGGGGTGGTCTTCGTACCGGCGCTCACCGGGCTGGGCGCGCCCGACTGGGACCCGTCGGCACGCGGCCTGATCATCGGGATCACCCGGGCGACCACTCGGGCGCACCTCGCGAGAGCCACGCTCGAGGCGATCACCTACGAGGTCCGCGACGTCGTCGACCTGATGCTGCGCGAGTCGGGTACGGCCATCCCGCAGCTCGCGGTCGACGGCGGAGCGAGCGGCAACGACCTGCTCTGCCAGCTGCAGGCCGACCAGCTCGACGTCGCCGTCCTGCGCCCCGAGGTCCGCGAGACGACCGGGCTGGGCGCCGCGTTCCTCGCCGGCCTCGGCACCGGCGTGTGGTCGTCGACCGACGAGCTGGCGGCCACCTGGCGACTGGACCGGCGCTTCGAGCCGACCGGCCGTGACGAGACGGCCCACCGGCGCTGGCGCTCGGCGGTCGAACGGTCGAAGGGCTGGGCCGCCGAGCTCTGAGCTCAGCGCTCCTTGTTGGCCGCGGCCCGTCGCAGCTCCCACCAGATCCAGGCTGAACCAAGAGCCCCGATGGCCACCAGGGCACAGTCCACAGCGAGCATTCCGCCCGAGGTCTTGAACAGCCCCGACCACGTGGCGTACTCGAAGGCCCCGAATGCGACGAGAACGGTGACGATGGCAGCACGCGTATGTCCGGGCACGGACCTACGCCAATTCTTGTCGGGTTTGATGGACACGATCATTCTCGGGTTGACGTCTGTCCCTCGAACAGTACTAATTCTGGTACACCAAGGTCAACTACTGGAGCATGCGCCTGTTCTCGGGTAGCGCGTGTCGTCTGGTGGCGCCAGGGCACCATTAGATGACACGCGCTTCGAGGTGCGACCCGACTAAGCGGCGGGGCGCTCGGCTTCGCCGGCGAGCGCGAGGGCTGCCCCGGGGCGGCGGCCGGCGGCGATCTCGGTCTTGGCCTTCGTCGCGTAGATGTCGACGTACTCCTGACCGGACAGCGTCATCAGCTCGTACATGATCTCGTCGGTGATCGAGCGGAGGACGAAGCGGTCGCCCTCCATGCCCTCGTACCGCGAGAAGTCGAGGGCCGGGCCGAACTTGATGCCGACCCGCATGATCTTGGGGAAGATCTTGCCGGGCGGCTGGATCTTCTCCGTGTCGATCATCGCGACGGGCACGACACGGGCACCGGCCTCGAGGGCCATCCGGGCCACGCCGGTCTTGCCGCGGTACAGGTGACCGTCCGGCGAGCGAGTGCCCTCGGGGTAGATGCCGAGGATGTGGCCCTCGTTGAGGATGGCCATCGCGGTGTCGATCGCCGCCTGGCTGGCCGCCCCGCCGGAGCGGTCGACGGGCACCTGCCCGATGCCGCGGAAGAAGAACGCGGTCAGCCGACCCTTGACGCCCGTGCCGGTGAAGTAGTCGGACTTCGCCATGAACGTCACCCGCCGCGGGACGACGAGCGGAAGGAAGATCGAGTCGGAGAACGAGAGGTGGTTGCTCGCGAGGATGACCGGCCCCTCGGTCGGCACGTTCTCGAGCCCTTCGACCCACGGCCGGAAGAACAGTCGCAGCAGCGGGCCGAGGATCACGCTCTTCAGCGCCCAGTAGAACAACCGTCACCTCCCGCCTGATCGTCATACCCTAGAAGCGGCCCACCCGCAGCGGCAACGTTCGCCCGTCACCCTCGCACCCGTGTCGCCGCCATGCGACTATGCAGGAGACGACGAAGTACGAGCGACGTTCGAACAGGGCCACCGTAGTCGACGCGCGGCCGCTGGCGTCGTACGAGGCTGGAGGAGTTGTGCCGCTGATCGAAGGGGCGGAGCCGTTCTCGCACGACGAAGGCCCGGTCGGTGTGCTCGTGCTCCACGGCTTCACCGGCTCGCCGAAGTCGATGCGGCCCTGGGCCGAGCACCTGGCGGCGGCCGGGCTGACCGTCCGGCTGCCGCGCCTGCCAGGGCACGGCTCCGACTGGCACGACATGGACGTGACCCGCTGGGACGA
>DAIPJR010000299.1:0-2177 GCA_036770165.1 Actinomycetes bacterium
CGAGCCGCGCCCACGCCTCCGCGTCGTCGAGGTCGCCGGCCCACCGGCCGCGTACCCACTCCCGGCTCAGCTGGCCGTCGTCGCGGAGCGGTCCGCCTGCGCCGTCCTCGCCCTGGAGGTCGAGCAGGTCCAGCTCGCCGCGCACCTCGGGCGGTTCCGGCAGGTCGTGGGCGGCCGCCCACACGGCACCCGCGTCGTCGCGCCGGAGCCCGTGCAGCAACCGCCCCACCGCGCCGAGGTCCCAGCAGGTGCGCAGGCTGACCCCGCTGCGCACGACGGGAGCCGCCGTCTCGCGGGCCGACCACCAGGTCCAGCGCGGTTCCAGCGAGTCGACCGCGCGCACGACCTCATGCGGTCCGGTCGTCGCCACCTGCCGGGAGCCGGTCGGCCAGGCGAGGGCGAGACCACGGCCCGGCGCCAGGACCAGCGCCAGGGCGTCCCCACGGCGCAGCCCGGCAGCTGCGAGCTCGGCGGCGATGGGCACGCGTCATTGTCGCCGTACGCGGAAGCGCCGCGGGTACGCGACGATGGACGCATGCGTGAAGTGAGCATCAGGAACGACGTGATCCGGCTGGGTCAGCTGCTGAAGCTGGCCGACGTCGTCGACGCTGGGTCCGACGTCAAGAGCCTGCTCGCTGAGGGCGTGGTCACCGTGAACGGCGAGGTCGAGACGCGGCGCGGCCGCCAGCTGGTCCGAGGCGACGTGGTGAGCGCCCCCGGAGCGGACCTGCTCGTCGGCTGAGGCTGTGCTGGAATAGGTGCATGCCGTTGACCGGAGAGTACGAGCCGAGCACCGCGAAGTGGGTGCGCGACCAGGTCGAGCTGTACGAGTCGTCCGGCGGCACGAAGGGGACCACCCTGCGCGGGATGCCGGTCATCGTGCTGACGACCCTCGGCGCCAGGTCCGGCAAGATCCGCAAGACGCCGCTGATGCGCGTGGAGCACGGCGGGCGCTACGCGATCGTGGCGTCGCAGGGCGGTGCGCCGAAGCACCCGGTCTGGTACTACAACGTGCTCGCCGACCCGCACGTCGAGCTGCAGGACGGACCGGTCCGCGAGGACTACGTGGCGCGCGAGCTGCACGGCGACGAGAAGGCGGCGTGGTGGGAACGGGCGGTCGCCGCCTATCCCCCGTACGCCGACTACCAGCAGAAGACCGAGCGGCAGATCCCGGTCTTCGTGCTCGAGCCGGCCGGGGAGCCCTCATGACCGCAGAGCCCCAGCACCAGCACCCGCACTCCCACGACCACGCCGCGGGCGACGGCGACCTCGCCTGCGCGATCGCGCACGGGGACGTGCCGGCGCCGACCGGGGAACGCCGGCTGGTCGCGGTCTTCGACTCGCCGGTCTCGCGCGAGCTCGCCCACTTCGCCGCGCACGTGGGTTACGAGGTCGTCGTCCTCGAGCCGACCGGTGCGGCCGACGCAGGACCGTTCGCCGTCGTCACGGACGCGGCCTCGGCTGCGCTGGACGACCGGACCGACGTGGTCGTCACCAACCACGACCGCCCGGAGCTCGGCGACGTCCTTGCCGAGGTGCTGCGCCAGTCAACGCGCTGGGTCGGCGTGATGGGCAGCCCGAGGCATACGGCGCCGCACATCCAGCTGCTGCGCGACCGCGGCTTCGGCGAGGACGACATCGCCCGCGTCCACCGACCGATCGGGCTGGACATCGGTTCCCGCTCCCCCGCCGAGATCGCCATCTCCACGGTCGCGGGCCTGCTCGCCGACCGCAACAACCGCAGCGGCGGCGCGTACTAGCGAGCAGATGTCGTCTCGTGGTGCCGGAGCAGCAGCAGACGACACGCACTCACCCGGACGGGCACTACGGCAGGCGGCCGAGCGCCTCGAGCAGGCGGGCGACGTCGTGCTCGTCGGTGTAGTGGTCGAGGCTCGCGCGCACGGCGCTCCCGTGCTCCCGGATGCCGAGCGCTGCCGTCACCTCCCACGCGTAGTTGTGGCCGTCCCAGACGTTGACGCCGTCAGCGGCGAGCGCCTGCGAGACCTCGCTCGGGGTGTGACCGGCCACGGTGAAGTAGACCGTCGACGTCCGGTGCTCGGCATTGCCGTACACCGTGATCCGCCCGTCCTCGGCCAGCGAGGCGAGCAGCCCGGCCAGCAGCCGCTGCTCGCTCTCCTCGGCTGCCCCGAGCGACCGGACGAGCCGCTCGCGGCGGG
>DAIPJR010000115.1:0-6770 GCA_036770165.1 Actinomycetes bacterium
AGCCGTCGCCGGACCCCGGGCGGCGCCCCGACGGCCGCCAACGTCGCGAGGTCGGCACGGCTGTCGGCGAGGGCGAGGCCACCGGCAGTGATCGAGGCGGCGAGGGCGAGCAGGGCCGCCACGGCGACCACAGCGGTCAGCAGCAGGTCGGTCGAGCTCGGTGGCCGCCCCTGCTCCACCGAGACCGACCCGGTGCTGCCGGTGACCCGCTCGACCGCGGCGTTCGCGGCGTCGATCTGGCTGCCGGTCACGGGATGGGCGAGCAAGCCGTAGACGACGGCCGGTCCGTCAGGAACGCCGAGCTGCTTCGCCAGCGCGGGGGACAGGAACGCCGACGACGGCACGAAGCCCTGCCTCAGCACGGCTGCCTGGGCCGTCACCGTGCTCAGCCGCCGGGAGGTCTGAGCAGCTCCGGACACGCGGTCGACCTCGATCGTGACCTGCCCTCCGCTGACCGAGTACGGGTCGAACACGACCGCGCCGCCCGTCTCGATCGCGTGCCGAGCGTCGGCGGAGTCGACCCCGGTGAGCGCGGCGAGCAGGTCGGCGTCTCCGATGGGCGTGCCGGGCAGGTTCGAGTACTGGTACGGCGAACGCGTCTCGTTGCAGCGGGGGTCTCTGGCCGCCGCATCGAGCCGCTGCTGGTCCGTGACGCCCTGCGCGTCGAGCGTGTCCACCGGGCAGACGTTGCGGGGCGGCTTCACGACCTGAATCGTGTCGACGGTGCTCGTACCGTCGGAGCCCTGACCGGCGGTCCGGACGGCCCACGACTGCCGGAACGGCAGCACCTTGGCAAGCGCGACGCGTACCTGCTCGGCGACGCCGGGTCCGGCCGCGCTGTCGAGCGTGACCGTGACGGACCCGATCGGGCTGCGGGGCTGGTAGGACCGGTCGGCGTTCGCTGCCACGCTCGTCGCGTAGAGCAGCGCCGCCACCGAGGCGGCCATCGCTGCTGTCACGGCTGCGACGGCAGCGCCCGACCGGAGCCGGTTGCGGGCCGCGTCCCGGAGCGCGAGCCGTGGCGTCAGCCGCACGCGCGCCGCCATGCGTGACGCCAGCTCGACGATGCTCGGCGTCAGCGCGACGACGCCCAGCTCGGCGGCGATGCAACCGGCGAGCAGCACGATGAGCGAGCTCTGCGCCCGGAACCCGCCGGCGCTGTTGTCTCGCACGCCGACGACGACCACGGCGGCAGTGCCGAGGACGACGGAGAGTGCGCCGAGCACGCGGATCCGGCGGGTCCCCTCGCGCGTGACCTGGTGCAAGGAGCCCCGCCCGACGGCGCTGGCCGCGTCGGTGCGCCCCGCCTGGCGGGCCGGCTGGGCCGCCGCGACGACCGCGGTCACGAGGCCGAACCCGGCGACGACGAGCACGATCGGGCTCACCACGGGCAGCCCGAGCCAGTGGTCGTCGCCACCTTGCTCGAGGGTGCCGCGCAAGAGGTACACCCCTGCCCAGGCGACGGCGAGGCCGACCGCGGAGCCGACCACACCCAGCACCACGCCCTCCGCCAGGACCACGCGGCGGAGCTGGCCCGGCCGCGCCCCGCTCACGGCGAGGAGGCCCAGGTCGCGCCGCCGGCGCCGCAGACCGACGGCGAAGGCGGGCCCGACGAGGAGCACGATCTGCAGGAGGGCCATCACGATGGCGAGTGCCGTGACCGTGGCTGCGCCGGTGTCGACCGATCCGCTCGACGCGTACGTCACCTGGGGGCCGTACTGGTCGCAGTACGCGTCCCGCGTGGCGCAGCCGGCCGGTGGCCGGGCGAGCACCTGCCGGGAGAGCGTGCGCCACCCCTGGGTGCCCAGGGTGAGCACCTGCGACCACGAGAGGCCACCGGGCACCTGCACGAGGTAGTCGCTCGTCGTACCCGTGCCGCCCAGGTGGAGCGCTCCGAGCGGCGCGAGGATCGTGCCTGTATGGTCCCGGTGGGCGGCGTCCTCGATGATTCCGACGATCCGAAAGGTGTTGGTGGGCAAGGGATTCTGGCCGACGATCGTGATGTCGGCGTTCTTGCCGAGGCTGATCCGCTGGGCCAGCTCGGCTGACACGACCACTTCACCGGACGTGGCCGGAAGACGGCCCGACACCAGCTGGTACGAGCCGCCGACCAGGGGGTCTGCCAGGTCCTCCTCGCGCAGGGCGACGCGCAGGTAGGGCTGCCCGGCGTACGTGATGCTGCCGGCGCTGCTCCGTCGCTGGATGGCCCGGCTGCCCGGGGGCAGCAGCGGCAACGGCGGTCGGGTCGTGGGGGTGCTCGGCTCGGAGGCGGCCGACGTCGCCACGCCCTGGGTCCCGGCCGGCGGTGCCTCGCCGAAGACGGACAGTGCCGTCGCCGACGTGCCCTCGTACCGCATCGCGGCATCGGCCGTCCCGAGGGACGCCGTGGCCGCTCGCAGCGCGACGACGTTGTCGGTGGACCCGGCGATGGACGAGCCCGCCACCGCCGCGACCGGGAAGGCGATGAGCAGGACGACCATCGACGCGCGACCGCGCTCCCGCCAGGCGGTACGGCGGGCCATCCGCATCGGGACCTGCCACGATGCGCGGACGCTGCGGGCGCTCATGCCGGCAGCAGCGGCTCGACGGCGTACGACGTCTGGTCGCTGACTCGGCCGTCCCGCAAGAACACGACGCGGTCGGCCCACCCGGCGTGCCTGGCTTCGTGGGTGACGAGCAGGACCGCGGTACCCGTGTCGCACCGCTGCCGCAGCAGCCGCAGGACGGCATCGCCGGTCTCGCTGTCGAGCGCGCCGGTGGGCTCGTCGGCCAGCAGCAGGCGCCGTCCCCCGACGAGAGCACGGGCGATCGCGACGCGTTGCTGCTGACCACCGCTCATGTCGTCCGGGAACCGGCCGGCGAGGGCCTGCATGTCCAGTGCGGCGAGCGATACCAGGGCCTCGGCCTTGGCCTGTCGCGGGGACATCCCGTCGAGCTCGAGGGGGAGGGCGGCGTTCTCGACGGCGGTGAGGGACGGTACGAGGTTGAGGTCCTGGAAGACGTAGCCGACGTGCCGGCGACGGACTCGGGCCAGGGCAGTTGTCGAGAGCCGCGTGAGCTCTTGTCCTTCCACGGCAACGGTTCCCGACGTCGGCAGGTCGAGGCCGCCGGCGAGGTTGAGCAGCGTCGACTTGCCCGATCCGGACGGACCCATCACCGCGACGAACTCGCCGGGCGAGAGGGCCAGGCTCACCCCCTTCAGTGCCGCCACGGCCGTCTCGCCATGACCGTGGATGCGGGTCACGTCGTCGACGTCGAGGATGCGTTCGGGCAGCGGGGTCACGTCGAGGACCTCGCCGGCGCGGCCGCCTGAGCGCCCGCTCATCGAGCTGTCTCGGTGACCTGGTGGGCGGACGGCTGGGGCGTCGTCGCCTGACGGGGCGAGGCGGCCGCTCGTACGAGCCGTGCCTCGCAGTGGTCCAGCCAGCGCACCTCGGCCTCGGCCTGGAACACCAGCGCGTCGACGACGAGCAGCCAGGCCAGATCGTCGTCCTCCGATGCGTTCGCCTTCAGCCTGGTCAGCTCCTGGAGCCCCCGGACCGCCTCGCTGCGCTGCGTCTGGACCAGGGCGGCCACCTCGACCCCTGGGGTGCCCACGGCGAGGGCCAGCTTGATCGCGAGCTCGTCGCGTGGCGCCTGGGTCCGCCGCACCGGGGTGCTGAACCACTCGCGGACCACGGCCCGGCCGGCATCTGTGGCGCCGTAGACGATCCGGGATGCGTCGCCGTCGTCGACAACGCGTACGAGTCCGTCGCGCTCGAGCCGGGCCAGCGTCGTGTAGACCTGGCCGATGTTCAGCGGCCAGGTACCGCCCGTACGGTGCTCGAAGTCGGTCTTGACCTGGTAGCCGTGCCTGGGTTGCTCGACGACGAGCGCGAGGATGCCGTTGCGTATGGACATACCCAATATGTATACCGAGTAGGCATGGCCGTCAAGTCTTGCTGCTCACGACAAGGCGGCAGGATGAGCGGCATGGCGAACCGCTTGGCTGAGTCGAGCAGCCCGTACCTGTTGCAGCACAAGGACAATCCCGTCGACTGGTGGGAGTGGGGTCCGGAGGCGTTCGCCGAGGCGCGGCGCCGCGAGGTTCCCGTGCTGCTCTCCGTCGGCTATGCGGCCTGCCACTGGTGCCACGTCATGGCGCACGAGTCGTTCGAGGACCCGGCGACGGCGGCCCTGATGAACGACAGCTTCGTCAACGTCAAGGTCGACCGCGAGGAGCGGCCCGATGTCGATGCCGTCTACATGGAGGCGGTGCAGGCGCCCCCCGGCCAGGGCGGCTGGCCGATGACGGCGCTCCTCACCCCCGACGGCGAGCCGTTCTACGCGGGCACGTACTTCCCGCCCAGGCCGCGCCAGGGCATGCCTTCGTTCACCGAGGTGCTGACCGCCGTCTCGCAGACCTGGGGAGAGCGCAGGGGCGAGGTCGAGGCGGCGGCCAAGGACATCGCGTCGCGGCTGGCCGACCGCGGGCAGCTCGCGGGGCTCGGCGGGGGCGTGGCCCCGACGGCCGAGGACCTCGACGCCGCCGTCGACGGCCTCGCTCGTACCTTCGACGAGCGGCACCCGGGTTTCGGCGGAGCACCCAAGTTCCCGCCCTCGTCGGTCCTCGAGCTCCTCCTCCGGCACCATGCCCGTACGGGCGACGAGCGGGCCCTGCAGATGGCCCAGAGGACGTGCGACGCGATGGCGCGCGGGGGGATCTACGACCAGCTCGGCGGAGGCTTCGCGCGGTACTCGGTCGATGCCGCCTGGATCGTGCCGCACTTCGAGAAGATGTTGTACGACAACGCTTTGCTGCTCCGCGTATACGTCCATCTATGGCGTGCGACGGGCTCTGCGCTGGCCGCCCGCGTCGTGGACGAGACCGCCGAGTTCCTGCTCCGCGACCTGCGTACGGCGGAGGGAGGGTTCGCGTCGGCGCTCGACGCGGACACCGAAGGGATCGAGGGCAGCACGTATGTCTGGACGCCGGCCCAGCTCGTCGAGGTGCTCGGCGAGGACGACGGCCGCTGGGCCGCCGGCCTGCTGGCCGTCAGCGACGTCGGGACCTTCGAGCACGGCAGCTCGGTCTTGCAGCTGCTCGCCGACCCCGACGATGCTGGCCGCTGGCGACAAGTCCGGCGGCGGCTGCTCCAGGCGCGGTCGGGGCGTCCGCAGCCCGGCAGGGACGACAAGGTGGTCGCCGCGTGGAACGGTCTCGCGATCGCCGCCCTTGCCGAGGCGGGTGCCGTGCTCGAGCGGCCGGAGTGGGTCGAGGCGGCCGAGGCAGCAGCCGACCTCCTGGTCGCGGTTCACCTCGGAGCCGACGGGCACCGCGATCGGGTCGTCCGCGTCTCCAAGGACGGGGTCGCCGGCCGGCACGCGGGCGTGCTCGAGGACCAGGGTGACGTCGCAGAAGGGTTCCTCGCGCTCTATGCGGTGACTGGTCGTACCGAGTGGTTGACGCTTGCCGGGGTGCTGCTGGACGCGGTGCTCGCGCACTTTCGCGATGGCCGACTCGATGCCGCGGGCGGCTTCTTCGACACGGCCGACGACGCGGAGACGCTGCTGAGGCGGCCGCAGGACCCGACCGACAACGCGACGCCGTCCGGCCCCTCGGCGGCAGCCGGAGCCCTGCTCGGCTACGCCGGGTACACCGGGTCGTCGAGGCACCGCGAGGCGGCTGAGGCGGCACTCGGCGTCTACGCCGCCCTGGCCAGGCAGCACCCGCGGTTCGCCGGCTGGGGGCTGGCCGTGGCGGAGGCGGCCCTCGACGGACCGCGCGAGGTGGCGATCGTCGGGGCCCCGGGTGACGAGGACTGGAAAGCGTTGCGACGTAACGCTTTTCGAGCCACGGCGCCGGGGTTGGTGATCGCGGTCGGCACCCTGGACCCGGCCGAGGCAGAGGCCGTACCGCTGCTGGCCGACCGGACCCTGGTCGACGGGCGGGCGGCCGCCTACGTCTGCCACGGGTTCGTCTGCGACCTCCCGACGACCGACCCCGCCGCCCTTGCGCGGGTGCTCGGCCGACCCGCTTGACTTGCAACGTAAGTGTGTAATCATCGGGTATGGACACGACGAACGAGCAGGTAGAGAAGATCCGTGGCTGGCTCTCCGGCCGGCTGCCGCAGGACTGGTTCGAGGCACCGGTCGAGGTGACGGTCGACCGCGAGGAGATCAGCGTGGTCGGTGCGCTGGCCGGGCCCCAGGTCGCTGACGGTGCGTCGGACGCCGAGCGGGCTGCGGCCGTCTCCGGCCGTATCAAGGAGTTCCGCGAGCGTACGCGGGAGCATCGCATCGAGATCGCGCGCGAGCTCGAGCACCGGATCGGCCGCAAGGTCGCATGGGGCGTCCAGGTGGGCGAGCGGCGCGAGCTGTTCACGACCCTGTCGGTGCCGGTGATGACGCGGCTCCGTCAGCCGGAGCGGCTGGTGCTCGACACCCTCGTCGACGCCGGTGTCGCGCGGTCCCGCTCCGAGGCGCTCGCCTGGTGCGTCAAGCTGGTCGGCAAGAACGCCGACGGGTGGCTGGGCGACCTGCGTACCGCGATGGAGCAGGTGTCCAAGGTGCGCGCCGAGGGCCCGACCAGCTAGCCCGCCGACACTTGTCCGTGTCAGGTCAGGCCCTGGCCTGACCTGACACGGACTGGTCGGCCGGCAGACCCGGGCTAGTGGCGGTAGGTCACCAGCGAGATCGCGACGTACTGGCAGGCGAACGCGAGCAGCGTGAGCGAGTGGAAGACTTCGTGGAAGCCGAGGAGATCTTCGCCACGCTCATGGGCGAAGACG
>DAIPJR010000300.1:0-2169 GCA_036770165.1 Actinomycetes bacterium
CGGCGATGATTCCCTCGATCAGCGCCGACGACGGCACCCCTCCAGCCATCGCTGTATCGACCGAACCAGCCTCGGGCCACTCCCAGCCCCGGCCGAGGCACCGGGACCGGCACGGCCGGGGCATCCGCGGCTCGCTCGCACCGGCCGGCGTTCCCCTGTCCCGTACCCGCCCGGAACGCTTCGACGACCTCGTGCTGGACGCCGTCGACGACGTCGAGCGCGCCGTCAAGGACGACATCGCGCTGAGCGCGCGGCTGGCCGCAGTCGAGTACGGAGTCGAGGAAGTACCACCGGAGCAGGTCCTGCTGGCGACCGAGTCCGGGGTCGAGCCGCTGCCTCTTGGCCGCGTCGAGCCTGCCATTCCAGGCACGGCGGGCGGACCAGCGCGCGTCGTCGTCTACCGCCGCCCGATCGAGCTGCGCGCCCCCGACCCACGAGACCGCGAGGACCTCGTGCACGACGTCGTGGTCGACCGACTGGCCGAGCTGCTCGGCGTCACCGCCGACGAGCTCGACCCGCCGCCAGCGGACTGACTGCGGCCGACCGCACTCGCGATCCCTCGCCGTGCTGGCCGGTCAGTGGCCGGGGTAGCCGACGGCGGGATCGGCCAGGACCGGAGGAAGGACCAGGCGCAGCGGGGTCTGAGGCACCGGGCCCCCCGTGACCAGCGGCCCGTGGACGCCGGCCTCGAGGAGGACCCACCCGACGTACAGCGGGGCGGCCCCAGGGGCCGTCTGGACGAGGACCGACGACAGCGCCGGCCCGAGCGGCCCCACGTCGACCTGCAGCGTCTGCCCGGCCGGGACGGTGAGCCGGGTCGAAGTCGGCAGGCCGGCAGTGATGCCCGGTACGGCGCCCGTCGTCGTCGTGAGCTGGACGACCACGTCGACCGCACCGGGCGCGACGAGCTGCAGCTCGGTGGTCACCGTGGCCGAGTGCTGGACCGTCGGCAGCAGGACGCCACCCGCAACGGCACTCGTGCCCGCCGCGTACGTGAAGTCGGGGAACCGCTTCGTCCCGCCAGGCGGGAGCACGGTACGGATCCCCGCGACGACCGGCTGGTCGGACTCGACGACGACGGCGAACGGGGAACCGGTGGGCAGCTGGCTCAGATCGACGTCGACCAGCTGCCCGGCTGGTACCGAGACGTTCTGCAGCGGGTCCGGGGAGAGCGTCCCGTCGGTCGTGACCAGGTGCACGTTGACGACGGCGTCGTTGATCCCGGGGACGACGAGGCCGAGGGTGCGGGTGGAGCCGGCGTCGCCCGGGATGCCGGTGATCACCACGTTGCGCGACGGGTCGGTCGTCGGGGGCACCCAGTCGGCTCCGAGCGGGAGCAGGCCGTTGACCTGGCTGTCGTAGAGCGCAGCTGCCACCCGTCCGGACCGGGTGAGCACGTGCACCGCGGTGGCGGCGGCGCCGGGTACGAGGGCATCGATGCCGATCGCGTACTGCTTGCCGGGGTTGATCGTCCGGCCCTGGACCGGTGCGGGCTGCTGGCTTCCGGTCGGGGTGAACACGGTCACGTCGACGGTGGCCGGCGCCGCGTCGATGTTGGTGAGGTAGAGGACCGAACGACGCCCGATGGCGGCGCCGCCTCCGACGAACCAGCCCCCGCTGCCCCCCGGCGTGCACTGCTCCGTGGTGACCGCTCGGCCGGCACCTGCGGCCGTGCGGCTGGTCACCGAGGCCGTCAGGCCGCGCGCGTAGTCGCCGGTGGCGCGGACCACGAGAGCGACAGGCTTGCCGACGGGTACGGGGTAGCGCAGGACCGGGGACCCCGTAGCCGCCACCGCCAGGGGCGGCGCCGACTCCGGGGCGCCAAGCCGCGAGACACTGATCGTGCCCGTGCCGCTGCCGCCGGACGCGCCTGCGCCGGCGCTCGGCGGGCCGGGCGCGGCGGCGGACAGCATCGCGGTCGTGACGCCCTTGACGCTGGCGGCCGACGCGCAGACCAGGTCGGCGCTCGTGATCGGTTGAGAGGCCACGCCGACCGGTGCTGTCGCGGACGTCCCGCCGGAAGTGCCCGCACCGATGCCGACCGCCAGCAGGACCACGGTGCCGACGCCGGCCAGGGTGACCGCGGGGCGAGGCAGTCTCATACCCGCACCGCCGACTCAGGGTGCGCCTCGGCGTCGCCGTCTGGATCGCTCTCGGCATCGCTCTCGG
>DAIPJR010000116.1:0-6374 GCA_036770165.1 Actinomycetes bacterium
TCCCCCGCCTCTCCGTACCGGTGGTCGGTGCTGTCGAAGATCCCGGTGAGTGAGATGTCCTTGCCCATCACCGACGGGGGCATGGCCTTGGTGATGCGGTCACCCAGGGCGTACGGGAAGCCGAGGACCCGGGCGGCGTCCTTGACCGCGGCCTTGGCCTTGATCGTGCCGTACGTGATGATCTGGGCGACGCGCTCCTCGCCGTACTTCTCCGTGGCGTAGCGGATCATGTCGCCGCGCCGGCGCTCGTCGAAGTCCATGTCGATGTCGGGCATCGAGATGCGCTCGGGGTTGAGGAACCGCTCGAACAGCAGGCCGTGCTTGATCGGGTCCAGCTCGGTGATGCCGAGCGCGTAGGCGATGACCGCGCCGGCCGCGGACCCGCGCCCAGGGCCGACCCGGATGCCGTTGTCCTTGGCGTAGCGGACGAGGTCGGCGGTGACCAGGAAGTAGCCGGGGAAGCCCATCTGGCAGATGACCCCGACCTCGTAGTCGGCCTGCGTGCGGTGCGAGTCGGGGACGCCACCGGGGAACCGCGCGCGCAGGCCGATCTCGACCTGCTTGACGAGCAGCGACTCTGCCGACTCCCCCTCGGGCACCGGGAACCGGGGCATCAGGTCGCGGCCCTCGGTGAACTCCACCTGGCAGCGCTCGGCGATCTCGAGGGTGTTGTCGCACGCCTCGGGCAGCTCGGCCCAGACGGCCCGCATCTCCTGGCTCGACTTGAGGTAGAAGTCGCGGGCGTCGAACTTGAACCGGCCCGGGTCGGCGAGGGTCTTGCCGGTCTGGACGCACAGGAGGACCTCGTGGGCCTCGGCGTCCTGCGGGTAGGTGTAGTGCAGGTCGTTGGTCGCGACCAGAGGCAGGCCAAGATCGCGGGCGATCTTGAGCAGGTCGGCTCGCGTCCGCCGCTCGATGCCGAGGCCGTGGTCCATGAGCTCCACGTAGAAGTTGCCTGCACCGAAGATGTCCCGGTAGTCGGCCGCTGCTGCCCTCGCCTTGTCGTACTGCCCGGCCTGCAGCCAGCGGTTCACCTCGCCGGACGGGCACCCCGTCGTGGCGATCAAGCCCTTGCCGTACGCGGAGATCAGCTCGCGGTCGAAGCGCGGCTTCCGGTAGAAGCCCTCGAGGCTGGCGAGGCTGGAGATCCGGAACAGGTTGTGCATGCCGGCCGTGCTCTCGGCCAGCAAGGTCATGTGCGTATAGGCCTGCTTGCCCTTGGCCAGCCCCGTGTCCTCGCCGGACACGTCGGACGGCAGGTTGCCGCCCGGTCCCTCGAAGGTGAACGGCTGCCGATCGAACCGGGTACCGATCGGGACGTAGTAGCCCTCCATCCCGATGATCGGCTTGATGCCGGCGGCGGTGGCCTTCTTCCAGAAGTCGTACGCGCCGAACACGTTGCCGTGGTCGGTCATCGCGAGGGCCGGCATCTCCTGGCGGGCGGCCTCCTTGAACAGGTCGCCCAGCCGGGCCGCGCCGTCGAGCATGGAGTACTCGGTGTGTACGTGGAGGTGCACGAACGAGTCGCCCATGGACAGAACTACCCCTGCCGAGATCGTGGTGAAGCCGCGGCGACCGGGGGAAGGTCGGTCGAGCCAGCCGAGGGACCGACTCTAACCCCGCTCGGGGACAACCCCGGCGCGGCTCGCCTAGCCCTGCGGGTCGACCGGTCGCCGGTGGAGCCAACTGGCTGAGACGGACGCGGGTTGGCCCGCCTGCGGGCCAACCCACCCCGGTTTGGGCCAGCGAGGCGACCGGGAAGCGTCGACAGCAAGGACGACGGCGACATCGCTCACGACTCGGAGCGTACGGCCGCCAGCGCGCGCGTCAGGTCGGCCGGGTAGTCCGAGCTGAACTCGACCCACACCCCGGTGTCGGGGTGCTCGAAGCCGAGCCGCACGGCGTGCAGCCACTGCCGCTCGAGCCCCAGCCGGCGGGCCAGCACGGGGTCGGCGCCGTAGGTCAGGTCGCCGACGCAGGGGTGCCGCAGCGCGGACATGTGCACCCTGATCTGGTGCGTGCGCCCGGTCTCGAGCTTGACCTCGAGGAGGGTCGCCGCACGCGCCGCCTCGAGCGTCTCGTAGTGGGTGATGCTCGGCCGGCCTTCCCCGACCACGGCCCACTTGTACGGATGCGTCGGGTGCCGGTCGATGGGCGCGTCGATGGTGCCGCGCAGCGGGTCCGGATGGCCCTGGACGAGCGCGTGGTAGCGCTTGTCGACGGTACGGTCCTTGAAAGCGCGCTTGAGCAGCGTGTAGGCCCGCTCGGACTTGGCGACCACCATCAGCCCGCTGGTGCCGACGTCCAGCCGGTGGACGATCCCCTGCCGCTCGGCGGCGCCGCTCGTCGAGACGCGGAAGCCGGCCCCGGCGAGACCGCCGATGACGGTGGGGCCGGTCCAGCCAGGGCTGGGGTGCGCGGCCACCCCGACCGGCTTGTCGACCACGACCAGATGGTCGTCGTCGTAGACGATGCGCAAGCCGTCGACCAGCTCGGCGACCAGCGTGACCGGGACCGCCGGAGGCGGGATCTCGACCTCGAGCAGGCTCCCGGCACGCAGCCGGTCGGACTTCCCCGCGAGCACCCCGTCGACGCTCACCCGCCCCTCGGCGGCCATCTCCGCCGCCTTCGTACGGGAGTAGCCGAACAACCGGGCGAGCCCTGCGTCCAGCCGCTCGCCCTCCAGCCCGTCGGGTACCGGCAGCGTGCGCCGCTCGTCCGGGTCAGCCATCGATCGAGCCAGCCCGGCCGCCGTGCCGGCGACCGTCCATCTCGTGGCCGAGGATGGAGAGCAGGACCATGCCCACCGCCGAGCAGGTGATCGCAGAGTCGGCGAGGTTGAAGACCGCGAAGTGCGGCAGCTGGATCCAGTCGACCACGTGGCCGCGCCCTGGCCCCGGGGCACGCAGCAGCCGGTCGATCAGGTTGCCGATCGCACCGCCGAGCAGTGCACCGAGCGCGACGGCCCACCCGATCGAGTACAGCCGTCGTGCCGTGCGGATGATCACCACGATCACGGCGGTCGCCACCGCGGTGAAGATCACGGTGAAGCCGGTACCCAGGCTGAAGGCTGCCCCGGGGTTGCGGGTGTACGTGATCGTCAGCAACCCGTCCAGCAGCCGGATCGGCGCGCGGTCGGCCAGGTGGGCGACGATCACCAGCTTGCTCACCTGGTCGAGGATCACCACCGCGACCGCCACTGCCGCGAACAGCCCCACCCGGCGGGTCGGCGGCCGCGCGCCGGCGTGGTCGGGCTCCGACGCGGCTTCGGCCGCAGCGGCCGACGCTGACGGGTCGACCGGCGAGGGGCCGTCGACGGGGTCCGCGCCGGTCAGCGGCGCTCTTCCTTCTGCTTGCATGAGACACACAGGGTCGCACGTGGGAAGGCCTGCAGGCGCGCCTTGCCGATCGGGCTGCCGCAGGACTCGCACAGACCGTAGCTGCCGTCCTGGATGCGCTTGAGCGCCCGCTCGGCCTGCATGAGCATCCCGCGGCTGTTGTTCGCCAGGGACATCTCGTGCTCGCGCTCGAACGTCTTGGTGCCCGCGTCGGCCTGGTCGTCGCCGGCGCCGTCACCGGAATCACGCAGCAGGTCGGCGATGCCCTCCTCGGCCGCGAGGATCTCGGTACGCAGCCGGGTCGCCTCCTGCTCGAGCTCGGCGCGTACCGTCGCGAGCTCCTTCGCCGTCCAGGGCGACTCGTCGGCACGGACCGCCAGCTTGGCCGGAGCGGCCTTCACGGGCGCGGCCTTCACGGGCGCGGCCTTCACGGGCGCGGCCTTCACCGGAGCAACTTTCGCGGGCGCAGCCTTGACCGCGGCCGCCTTCACCGGGAGCGCCTTCTTGGCGGGCGCAGCCTTGACCGGGGCCGCCTTCTTGGCGGGCGCAGCCTTGACCGGGGCAGCCTTCTTGACCGGCGCAGCCTTCACGGGCGCAGCCTGCTTGACCGGCGCGGCCTTCACGGGCGCAGCTTTCGTAACTGGGGCCTTCTTGACCGGCGCCGCCTTCGCGGGCGCAGCTTTCGTAACCGGGGCCTTCTTGACCGGCGCCGCCTTCACGGGCGCGGCCTTCACGGGCGCGGCCTTCACGGGCGCGGCCTTCTTGACCGGCGCCGCCTTCGCAGGCGCAGCCTTCTTGACGGGAGCCGACTTCTTGACCGGCGCAGCCTTCTTGACCGGCGCAGCCTTCTTGGCGGGCACAGCCTTCTTGGCGGGCGCAGCCTTCACGGGAGCCGACTTCTTGACCGGCGCAGCCTTCACGGGAGCCGACTTCTTGATCGGCGCAGCCTTCTTCGCCGGCGCAGCCTTCTTGGCAGGAGCCACCTTGGCGGTCACCTTCTTCGCCGCAGGAGCCGCAGCCTTGGCGGCGCCGGAGACGACCGGACGCACCCGCGCTCCCGCGTCCAGCCCCGTGTCAGCCATGCCGGCCCCCTCCAAATGTGCCTACGCCCCGAGTTCCATACGCCTCGAGCCCGTTCCGCCTGAAACTCCGTACCGCCGCAAGCTCCGTACCGCCGCTAGCTCCGTGCGTCCAGAAGTCCGAACGCCCCAGAACTCGGTGCACTGGGCGCGTCCGTCGAGCCGATCATGGTCACGGATCGTGACGGCACGATAGGTCCCGGCGCCGCGGTTATCAACGCACCACGCCGCTCGCGTTGCGCGGCGCGGATGCTCAACGACCGGCCACGCCGAAGCATTCCCATCGGCGTGAGCGGCCAGTGAGGGACACGGAGCGGGACGGAGCGACAGGGAGCGGCCCGGAGCGGCAGCGCCCCGCTATCATCGGGACGTCCGAGGATGCGTCGACGGGGCGATCACCCCTGAGCCGCCGGAAGAAACGCGGCGCTGCCGGTCGACCCCCGGCGCCGCGGACTAGACCCGGCCGGGCGAGCACGAAGCAGAGCGGGTCCGGTGCGCGGTTGGCCGGGCCAAGGAGGGTGGTACCGCGGGGCCCGGGTGACCGGCCGCCTCGTCCCTTCGCCGTCAGCGGGCCGTTCCGCAAGGAGCGGTCAGCGCCCGTACGAGACGACGACAGGACGCGCCCATGTATCGCCCGGTCCCCCACCAGGTCGACCTGCCCGCGATGGAGCACGAGGTGCTCGAGCTCTGGGCCGCCCGCGACATCTTCGCCAAGTCGGTGGAGCGCACCCGCGACGGCCAGCCATGGGTGTTCTACGAGGGGCCTCCGACGGCCAACGGCATGCCGGGGACCCACCATGTCGAGGCGCGGGTCTTCAAGGACGTGTTCCCGCGGTTCCAGACGATGAAGGGCCGGTACGTCCCCCGCAAGGCCGGCTGGGACTGCCACGGCCTGCCGGTCGAGCTGGCCGTCGAGCGCGAGCTGGGCTTCGCGGGGAAGCCTGACATCGAGACGTACGGCATCGCGGCCTTCAACGCCAAGTGCCGGGAGTCGGTGCTCCGCAACGTCGACGCCTTCGCCGCCATGACGACGCGGATGGGCTACTGGGTGGACATGTCCCAGGCCTACTGGACCATGGACGCGAGCTACGTCGAGAGCGTCTGGTGGTCGCTCAAGCAGATCTTCGACAAGGGCCTGCTCGGACAGGACCACCGGGTCGCGCCGTACTGCCCGCGCTGCGGCACCACGCTCTCCGACCACGAGCTGGCGCAGGGCTACGAGACGGTGGTCGACCCTTCGGTCTACGTGCGATTCCCGGTCACCGGCGGCCCGCTCGCCAACCTGGGTGCCGCGCTGCTGGTATGGACGACGACCCCGTGGACCCTGGTCGCCAACACCGCGGTCGCGGTCAACCCCGACGTGACCTACTGCGCCGCGCGCACAGCCGACGGCGAGGTGCTCGTGGTCGCCGAACCGCTGCTCCGGGACGTCCTCGGCCCGGACGCGGAGATCCTGGTCCGCTACTCCGGCAGGGACCTCGAGCTGACGCCGTACGAGCGCCCCTTCGACCTCGTCGACGTGCCGGACGCGCACTACGTCGTCCTCGCCGACTACGTGACCATCGAGGACGGTACGGGGCTGGTGCACCAGTCGCCCGCCTTCGGTGCCGAGGACCTTGCCGTCTGCCGGCGCTACGGGCTGCCCGTCGTCAACCCGATCACCTCCGACGGCCACTTCGAGGCCGACGTCCGGCTCGTCGGAGGGATGTTCTTCAAGAAGGCTGACGCCGCGCTCGTCGCCGATCTCGCCGAGCGAGGCCTGCTGTTCCGGCACGTCCCGTACGAGCACAGCTACCCGCACTGCTGGCGCTGCCACACGCCGCTGATGTACTACGCGCAGCTGTCCTGGTACATCCGAACGACCCAGATCAAGGACGCGCTGCTGCGCGAGAACGAGCGCACCAACTGGTACCCCGCCACGATCAAGCACGGCCGCTACGGCGACTGGCTCGACCAC
>DAIPJR010000116.1:6384-6743 GCA_036770165.1 Actinomycetes bacterium
GCGGTACTGGGGCACCCCCCTGCCGATCTGGCACTGCGCGGACGACCACCTCACCGTGGTCGGGTCGCTGGCCGAGCTCGGCGCCCATGCGGGGCAGGACCTGACCGCTCTCGACCCGCACCGGCCGTTCGTCGACGACGTGACGTTCCCCTGCCCGGAGTGTGGTGCCGTATCGACGCGGGTGCCCGAGGTCATCGACGGCTGGTACGACTCCGGATCGATGCCGTTCGCCCAGTGGGGATACCCGCACCAGGGCGTCGCCGAGTTCGAGGCGGCATACCCGGCGCAGTTCATCTGCGAGGCCATCGACCAGACGCGCGGCTGGTTCTACACGCTGATGGCCGTCGGCACCCTCGTCT
>DAIPJR010000117.1:0-6735 GCA_036770165.1 Actinomycetes bacterium
CGACGGCTTCGACGCGGTCGACGTACAGCTGCTCGGGCGGGGCGGCGCGAGCGACCCGGACGGCGAGTACGCCGCCCAGGCCGAGCTGCGCATCACCGTCAAGGACCGCGACCCGGCCAAGCTGGGCAAGGCGTTCACCGCGCCCGCGGTCGAGCTCGCCCTCGCCTC
Source organism: Actinomycetes bacterium (assembly GCA_036770165.1). Classification (GTDB taxonomy): domain Bacteria; phylum Actinomycetota; class Actinomycetes; order Prado026; family Prado026; genus JANYIP01. The sequence goes on from DAIPJR010000117.1 coordinate 169, forward strand.
CGTGCCCGGGCTGTACCTGTCGGCACCGCCGTCCGAACCGGCACCGTACGGCGTCTACTGGCCGGCCCTCGTACCCGCCGAGCTGGTGACGCAGCGCGTCGTCGTCGACGGCCGCGAGGTCGTCCCCGTGCCGCGACTCGCGCCGCCCGCCCGCGCCGACCTGGCAGCGGCCGCCGACTTGGCTGAAACGGACGCGGGTTGGCCCGCAGGTGAGCCAACCGGCGTCCGTTTCAGCCAAGCGGCGGAGGTGGGGCAGGCGGGTGAGACGGTGAGGGGGCCGCTCGGCTGGCTGTTCGGCGCCCGGTCGGGCGACAAGGGGGGCACCGCCAACATCGGCGTCTGGGCCAAGGACGACGGCGCATACGCGTGGCTCGAAGGCTTCCTCACCGCCGGACGGGTCCACCTGCTGCTGCCCGAGACGCGTCACCTCCCGGTGACCGTGCACCGGTTGCCCAACCTGCTGGCGGTCAACGTGGTCGTCGTCGGGCTGCTCGGCCGCGGCGTCGCCGACAGCACCAGCATCGACCCGCAGGGCAAGGGGCTCGGCGAGTACCTGCGGGCCAAGGTCGTCGACCTGCCCGTCGCCCTCGTCGGGCAACCGGAGGTTGGGCAACCGGTGGACGGCGCGCCATGACCACCGAGCCGCTCACCGAGCGCGGCCGGCGCACCCGCGAGCGCCTGCTCCGCTCCGCCCGCGAGGTCTTCGAGCAGCGCGGCTTCGACGACACGCGCATGTCGGACCTGACGGACGCGGCCGGAGTCAGCCACGGGACGGTCTACACGTACTTCGAGTCGAAGGAAGCCGTCCTGCGCGCGGTCTGCGCGACCGTCACCGACGAGGTGTTCGCAGCAGTACGGGTGCCGGACGATCTGCGTACGGATCCGGTCGCCCGCATCGCCGAGGGCAACCGCCGGTACCTGCGCGTCTACGCGACCCACGCCCGGATGCTCGAGGTCGTGGAGCAGGCGGCGACCGCCGACGACGGGTTCCGGGAGATCCTCGACGGGCTGCGGGCCGGGTTCGTCGAGAAGGCCACGGGGACGCTGCGCAAGTTCCAGGTCGAGGGCCTCGCCGATCCCGCGCTGGACCCCGACATCGCCGGCCCCGCACTGGTCGGCATGGTCGAGTCGTTCGCCCGTCGCTGGCACGCGCACGAGTCCGCGTACGACGTGGAGCAGGTCGTCGCGACGCTGTCGCGCCTGTGGGCGAGGGCGATCGGCCTTACCGCCTGGCCGCACCGAGAAGGAGCCGCAGGATGAAGTTCACCGAGGAGCACGACCAGCTGCGCCAGGTCGTGCGGCAGGTGGTCGACCGGGAGATCAACCCGCACGTCGATGCCTGGGAGGCCGCCGGGATGTTCCCGGCGCACGAGCTGTTCCCCAAGCTGGGCCGCCTCGGGCTGCTCGGGCTCGAGTACGACCCGGCCTACGGCGGCGGCGGCGTCGACCACTCGTACACCCTCGTGCTCGGCGAGGAGCTCGGCCGGTGCGAGGCCGGCGGCGTGCCCATGGCCGTGGCCGTCCAGGCCTGCATGGCGACGCCGGCGCTGTCCCGCTTCGGTTCGGACGAGCTCAAGCGGCGCTACCTCGCTCCGGCGATCGCGGGCGAGCACGTCTGCGCCGTCGCGGTCTCCGAGCCGGGCGCCGGGTCCGACGTCGCCGGCATCCGTACGAAGGCGGTGCGCGACGGGGACGAGTGGGTCGTCAACGGTCGCAAGATGTGGATCACCAGCGGTGTCCAGGCGGACTGGCTGTGCCTGCTGGCCCGCACCTCGGACGAGGGCGGCTACCAGGGCATGTCGATGATCGTGTTCCCGACGGACACCCCGGGGTTCTCGGTGTCCCGCAAGCTCGACAAGCTCGGCAACCGCTCGTCGGACACCGCCGAGCTCGTCTTCGACGACTGCCGGGTACCCGTCGACAACACCATCGGCGGGATCGGGCGCGGGTTCCAGCAGCAGATGGCCCAGTTCCAGGACGAGCGGCTGATCGCCTGCTACATGAGCCTGGCCGGGATGGAGCGCGCGCTCCGCCGAACCGTCGACTACCTCCAGCAGCGCGAGGCGTTCGGGAAACCGTTGCTGGCCAACCAGTATCTGCAGTACAAGCTGGCTGAGCTGTTCGCCGAGCTCGACCTGCTGAAGCACTACTGCTACTCCGCGGCGGAGGCTTACGTCGACGGGCAGGACGTCACCCGGTTCGCGACGGTCGCCAAGCTCAAGACCGGGCGGCTGGTACGGGAGGTGGCCGACACCTGCCTGCAGTACCACGGTGGGATGGGGTACATGGAGGAGCACTGGACGGCGCGGTACTACCGCGACACGCGGCTCACATCCATCGGCGGCGGCGCCGACGAGGTGATGCTCCGCGTGCTGGCCATGCTGGAAGGGATGGGCAAGCGATGACGCCGGCCGTGCGCTACGCGGTCGCCGACGGCGTGGCCACCGTGACCCTCGACCGCCCAGACGCGCGCAACGTCCTCTCCCCCGAGTCGCTCCCGCCGCTGCTTGCCGGTCTGCAGCAGGCGGCTGCCGACGACTCCGTACGAGTCGTGGTGCTCGCGGCCACCGGGAACACCTTCTGCGCCGGGGCCGACCTGCGCGCGGCCGGCGGCTCCGACGCTGGTGCGTTCTCCGGCAGCGGTCCCGCGCTGCTGGTCGAGGTGCTGGAGACGCTGCTCGACCATCCGAAACCGACCATCGCCCGCGTGCAGGGCCACGTCGCAGGTGGCGGGAACGGGCTGGTGGCCGCCTGCGACCTGGCCGTCGCCGTCGAGAACGCCCGCTTCGCCTTCTCCGAGGTACGGGTGGGCGTGGCTCCAGCGGTCATCTCCGTCGTATGCCTGCGGGTCATGCCGCCGCGCGAGGCCGCCGAGTTGATGCTGACCGGCGAACGGGTCTTCGCCGAGCGGGTCCTGCGGGCCGGCCTGCTGACCGCAGTCGTCGAGGCCGACGCGCTGGATGCCACGGTGGCCGGCTGGGTGGACCAGCTCCGGCTCGGCGGCCCGCAGGCCGTGGCCGCCACCAAGGCGTTGCTCCGCCGGGTACCCGCGATGGACCGCGACGCCGCCTTCGCGTGGACCTCCGAGCTCTCGGCCACGCTGTTCGGCAGCGCCGAGGCGGCGGAGGGGATGGCTGCCTTCGTCGAGCGCCGCCCCCCGACCTGGGCCCCTTCACCGCCCACCACGTCGCGTTGATCATGGGCAGGTAGCCCACTTCCTTGATCCACGTGGGCCGTCTGCCCATGATCATCGCTGGCAGACCGCGCGTCTGGGCGGCTCAGAGGTCGCCGGGGTTGTCGATGTCGCGGGCGGCGCCCCACACGTCCGGTACGGGTACGAGGGACGCGCCGTCGAGCAGCAGCCGCAGCGGGCGCCCCTCGAGCGGGCCGAACCCGGCCAGCCGCTCGGTCAGCACCGTGCGCCGCCATGCCGAGGCCAGCACCTGCGGCCACCCGTCCGCATCGACGAGCACGGCACCGTTGCCGGCGCCCACTGCGCCGACGAGCCCGGCCACCGCGGCACCCACCTGCGGCATGTCGGCGCCGAGGAGCACGACGATCGAGGCGTCCCCCGCAGCCACGCCGGCCGCCACCGCGGCCAGCGGGCCGGAGTACGGCGGGTCCTCGCGTACCCACCTGATCCCGGTAGCCACCGTCTCCCGCTCCGGGCCGACGCAGACGATCGAGGCGACCTCGGGCGCGTCCACGCCCATGTCCGCGAGCACGCCCGCGAGCACGCCCGCGAGCACGGCGTCGAGCAGCAGCTCGACCTTGTCCGTACCGAACCGCGTCGAGCGGCCACCGGCCAGGACCACGACGTCCACATCCATGCGGGGCAGCCTACGGAAGCCGGTACGGGCTAGCGTGAGACCGACGTCCCGCGATCAAGGAGGATCCCATGGCCAGCAGCGACGAGGCGCGCGTGCTCGGCGCCGTGCGTACCGACCTCTTCCTCGGCGGTGAGTGGGGGGCGTCGGCCTCCGGTCGCACCGTACCCGTGGAGGACCCGGCCACCGGCGAGACGATCGCGGAGGTGGCCGACGCGACCCCCGCCGAGGGCCTCGAGTCGCTGCGCATCGCCGCCGACCACCAGGCGGCCTGGGCCCGCACCGCCCCGCGCGACCGTGGCGAGATCCTGCGGCGGGCGTTCGAGCTGATGGTCGCGCGCGCTGACGACCTGGCCCTGCTGATGACGCTCGAGATGGGCAAGCCGCTCGCCGAGTCGCGCGGCGAGGTGACCTACGCCGCCGAGTTCCTCCGCTGGTTCAGCGAGGAGGCGGTGCGCATAGACGGGCGGTTCGGGCTGAGCCCCGCAGGTGACTCCCACCTGATGGTGCTGCGCCAGCCGGTCGGACCGTGCCTGTTCATCACGCCGTGGAACTTCCCTCTCGCGATGGGCACCCGCAAGATCGGTCCGGCCGTCGCGGCGGGCTGCACGATGATCGTCAAGCCGGCCAAGCAGACTCCGCTGTCGATGCTCGCGCTCGCGCAGATCTTCGAGGAGGCGGGGCTCCCGAAGGGCATCCTCTCGGTCCTCACGACCAGCAGCGCGAGCGGCCTCACCGGGCCGCTGATCAAGGACGCGCGGCTGCGCAAGGTGTCGTTCACGGGGTCGACCGAGGTCGGCCGGGGGTTGGTCAAGGACGCGGCCGACCAGCTCCTGCGTACGTCCATGGAGCTCGGCGGCAACGCGCCGTTCCTGGTCTTCGGTGACGCCGACCTCGACAAGGCCGTCGACGGCGCGATGCTCGCCAAGATGCGGAACATGGGCGAGGCCTGCACGGCAGCCAACCGGTTCCATGTGCACGCCTCAGTCGCCGAGGAGTTCTCGCGCCGGCTCGCGGAGCGCATGGGCGGGCTGCGCGTGGGCCGCGGTACCGAGGACGGCGTGCAGGTCGGACCGCTGATCGACGAGGCCGGGCGCGAGAAGGTCGAGGAGCTCGTCGCCGACGCGATCGACCGCGGGGCCAAGCCGGTGACCGGCGGCGCGCGGCTCGACGGCGTCGGCCACTTCTACTCCCCGACCGTGCTGTCGGGCGTCGAGCCCGGTTCGCGGATCCTCGCCGAGGAGGTCTTCGGACCGGTCGCGCCGATCGCCACCTTCGAGACCGACGACGAGGCCATCACGGCGGCCAACGACACCGAGTTCGGTCTCGTGTCCTACGCGTTCACCGAGTCCTGGAGCCGTGGTCTGAAGGTCATCGAGGCGCTGGAGGCCGGCATGATCGGCCTCAACCGAGGGCTCGTCTCCAACCCGGCCGCGCCGTTCGGCGGCATCAAGCAGTCCGGTTTCGGTCGCGAGGGGGGTCCGGAGGGGATCCAGGAGTACCTCGACGTGAAGTACGTGAGCACGCCCCGCTGACCGTTCGAAACCGTGCTGGACGAGCCGCCACAGGAGCCGTGCATGGACTTTCGTGACACCGACGCCGAGGCCGCGTTCCGGGCCGAGCTGCGGGCCTGGTTCGCGGCCAACCTGCCGCCGGGCTGGGCCGACCGCGAACCCACCGTGGGGCTCGAGGACGTCGACTTCGCGCGGGCCTGGAGCCGCAAGCTCTTCGACGCGGGCTACGCGGGCATCACCTGGCCCGAGGAGTACGGCGGGCTCGGCCTGCCGCCGACCTACCAGGGCATCTACCTAGAAGAGATGGCCCGGCACGACGCCCCGGGCCACATCGGTGTCATCGGTCTCGGGATGGCCGGCCCGACCATCCTCGCCTGGGGCTCTGCCGAGCAGAAGTCCCGCTACCTGTCGCCGCTGCTCGCCGGCGACGAGGTCTGGTGCCAGGGGTTCTCCGAGCCCGGCGCCGGGTCCGACCTCGCCGGTGCGCGTACCCGAGCCGAGCTCGACGGAGACGAGTGGGTGGTGAACGGCCAGAAGGTCTGGTCCTCGTACGCCCACATCGCCGACTGGTGCATCCTCGTCGTGAGGACCGACCCGGAGGCCGAACGGCATCGCGGGCTCTCCTACCTCCTGGTGGACATGCACGCGCCTGGGGTCGAGGTGCGCCCCTTGCGGCAGATCACCGGCGACCCGGAGTTCAACGAGATCTACTTCACCGACGTCCGGCTGCCGCATGACTCGATGCTGGGCAAGCCCGGCGACGGCTGGCAGGTGGCGATGACCACCCTGCTGCACGAGCGCGGCACGCTGGGCTTCGCTCTGACCGCCCGCTACGAGTCGCTGCTCGCGCGACTGGTCCAGCTCGTACGTGCCGAGCAGCCGGACGGGACCCGGCCCGCCGACGACCCGCTCGTCCGTGACCAGGTCGCCCAGCTGGCCATCGACCTCGAGGCGCTGCGCTTCACCAACTACCGCTCGCTGACCGCCCTGGTGAAGACCGGCGTGCCCGGCCCCGAGGGCTCGGTCGCCAAGCTGCACTGGTCGGAAGCCAACCAGCGGCTGGGCCAGCTGGCGCAGGACCTGCTCGGCCCGCAGGCGCGCCTCGACGGCGGCTTCTGGGGCTACCAGCAGCTGCGGTCGCGCGGCAACACCATCGAGGCGGGCACGTCCGAGATCCTCCGCAACATCATCGCCGAGCGCGTCGTCGGCCTCCCCCGCTCCCGCTA
>DAIPJR010000118.1:0-6697 GCA_036770165.1 Actinomycetes bacterium
CCAGCCGCAAGGACCGCATCCTCGCCGACTACGCCCCCCACCTCGTCATCGACGGGGCACTGCTCGCGGCGCATGCCACGGGTGCCGACGAGGTGCACCTGTGCATGCACGAGGGCGCCGCGTCGCTGGACAAGGTGGCCCGCGCGGCGCACGAGCACCGCAGCAAGGTCAAGGTCCGGGTCGTGGCCATACCTGGCGGGTTCGTGGCGAGCGAGGAGTCCGCGCTCGTGCACTATTTGGAGGCCGGCGACCCCCGCCCGACGAGCAAGCCGCCCCGGGTCTTCGAGCGGGGTGTCAAGGGCCGGCCCACGTTCGTGGGCAACTTCGAGACGCTCGCCCAGCTCGGGCTGATCGCCCGGTTCGGTCCGGAGTGGTGGCGGTCCGTCGGCACGGCGCAGTCCCCCGGTACGGCGCTGGTGACCGTCGACGGCGCGGTGCAGCATCCCGGTGTCGTCGAGGTCCCGTACGGCATGACGCTGGGCGAGGTCCTCGAGTGCGCTGGTGGCCCCACCGAGACGGTCCAGGCGCTGCTCGTCGGCGGGTACGCGGGGCACTGGCTCCGGGCAGACTCTGCCGTCGCCGTCCCGCTGACCCACGAGGGCCTGGGGGCTGTTGGCGCGTCGGTCGGTGTGGCCTCGGTCATCGCCCTGCCGGCCCGCGCCTGCGGCGTGACCGAGACCGCCCACGTGCTGCGCTACCTCGCGGCCGAGTCGGCGGCCCAGTGCGGTCCATGCATGTTCGGGCTCCCGGCGATCGCATCGGACTTCGCCGAGCTGGCCAACGGGTCGGCGGTGCGCGACCAGATCGTCCTCCGCCGGCTCGAGCGGCGGCTGGGCGAGATCGACGGACGTGGCGCCTGCTCGCATCCGGACGGCGCCGTCCGGCTCGCCGAGAGCGCCCTTCGGGTGTTCGAGCCCGACGTGCGCCAGCACCTCGCCGGTCGGCCGTGCGCTGCTGCCGGGGTGGCGCCGAGGCTGCCGCTCCTTCAGCCCGGTCGCGGTGTCCTGGTGGCGCGATGACGGCGCCCGGTCTCGCCACGCAGTGGCGGCTGCGGGTCGACCCGATCAAGTGCCGGGCGCACGGGCTGTGCGCCGAGCTGCTGCCCGAGACGGTCGACCTCGACGAGTGGGGCTACGCGATCGCCCGCCGGGCGGTGCCCCCGCTGGTGCTCGGCGAGGCACGGGCGGCTGTGGCCGCCTGCCCGACCTTGGCCCTGCGCCTGGAGCGTACGAGCGCGAGCTGACGTCCTCAGGGCTGCTGGCGTGCCGCCTTGACCCGGTACATCGCCTCGTCGGCGGCGTGCAGCACCTCGTCGACGCTGCCGCTGCGCGAGCCGAGCTGGGCCACGCCGACGCTCACGTCGACCTGGAAGGTGCGGCCGCCCTCGACGATCGGCTCGGCGACGGCGCGCGTGACCCGCCAGGCGAGCGCCGCGGCCTGACCGGGCGAGGTGTTCTCCACCACGATGACGAACTCGTCGCCGCCGAGGCGCCCCACGAGGTCGTCGTCGCGTACCTGGCTGACGATGCGTGAGGCGGCGACCAGCAGGGCGGCATCCCCGGCGGCGTGCCCCAGCTCGTCGTTGATCGCCTTGAAGTGGTCCAGGTCGCAGAACAGCAGCGCGCCCTCTCGACCCGTCGACCGGCAGCGCTCGAGCGCTGCCGAGATCCGGGCCCGCAGGGCCGTACGGTTCGGCAGCCCGGTGAGCACGTCCTGCATCGCGGCCCGCGACAGCTCGGACTCCGACTCCTTGCGCGCGGTGATGTCCTCGACCTGGATGATGGCGCACTGCCCGTCGACGCTCGCCGTGCTGATCAGCGACGCCGTGACGCTGACCCATACGGTGCTGCCGTCGGCGCGTACCAGCTGGGTGTCCTCGTGCAGGGCTCCGCGGGTGGACCTGATCGCGTCCTCGAGCCGCTGCGAGGTGGTCGCGGCGGCGAGCAGGTGGCCGAGCGTCCCGGCGAGCAGCTCCGGGCGGCTGTACCCCGACAGCTGGACCAGCGCGTCGTTGACCCGCAGGTGCCGCAGCGGCTGGATGGGGTCCAGGCTGATCAGGGCCATCCCGATCCCGGCCGCGTCGAAGGCGAGCCGGAACGACTCCTCGCTGGCGTGCAGCCTCGCTCGTTCGATCTCGAGCTCTTCGGACAGGCGGGCGTTGTTGATCGCGACGCCGGCCTGTGCGGCGAACATCTCGAGCAGCTGGCGGACCTGCAGGTCGGGCCGCCGGCCGCCCGGCGGGAGGTCGACCGAGAGGATGCCGACCAGCTCGCGCGACGGCGAGTACAGCGGCGCGTAGAGCGCGTCCAGCGGGTGCCAGCCGTCCGGCTCGGTCGGGATCGGGATGTTCGGGACCCAGGTCGCGTCGCCCATGGCACTGCTGCGCTCGGCAGGGACGAAGCACAGCTCCCCCCACGACTCCGCCGCCTCGAACTCGCGCGTGAACAGGTCGTCCGGCACGATCTGACCGAGCAGGGCGGTGCACACGTCCTCAGGGCCGGCGACGGCCACGACCTGGATGCACCCGTCGGGCCGTACGTAGTTGACGATGGCGGTGCCGAAGCCGATGCCGCGCACGACGCCCTCGACGACGGCCTGCAAGGTCTCGGGCAGGGTCCGAACCCCGTTCATCCGGCTGACGAGCGACATCATCTGCGCGACCCGGCTCAGCGTGTCGTCGTCGTTGCGTTCCACGGTGGCAGCAGCGGACGGCCCGATCGACGGTCCGGGCGAGAACGGCCCCGTGCTGCTCACACTCGTGTTATCGACGGGTCGCGAGGCTAAGTCAAGTGACAGGGCCGGATCTGGTCCCGATGCACTAGCCGGTCTCGGGCGCCGGCTCAGCCGAGGTCGAGCAGCTCGCCGGCCCGGTGCTGGTAGGCCGGGCAGACCATGTTGTGGTCGAGCAGCTGCCCTTTGGGGGTCTTCTGGACCCACTGCACGACCGCCGCGGGTGACCCGGCGAACGACCTGTCGCACGCCGGAGTCGCCGTGTCCACGGTGCCCGGTCCCGTCGCGTACCAGACCGGCAGGCCAGGGCTCCACGGCCCGGCGATCTCGTCCCACATCGCCGGCGTGGAGTAGATGCCCACGCGCACCCCGAGCTCCTGCAGCCGGCTCGCGAGTGCGTCCAGGACCGTCGCGTTCTGCGCCTGCGTCCCGGCCCAGGTGTTGGCGGTCTCGACGTCCAGCCACCAGACGGCCGTACCCTTCGACGTCTGGGCGTGCTCTCGGGCGACCGCGTCGTCGGCGATCGACCGGCCGTACGCCACCGGGTCGCCCGTACCCGGGTAACTGCTGTTGACGTAGACGGCATGCCCGCTCTTGGTGACTGCCCACTTCAGCTGGTCGCCCACACACTTGTTCGAGCTGAAGGGCTGTCCACCGGTGATGCCCACGATCGCGAACCCGCCGTCGGACGGCAGCTTCTTCGTGCACTGCGGATGCGAGACGTCGTAGCCGAGTGGCGGCACGGTGGCCGCGGCGACGGGCGGGAAGGGCAGCAGCTTCGGGGCTTCGTCGAGCAACGGCTTCGGCGGCAGAGGAGCGGCAGCTGCGGGGAGCGCAGCCTGGTGGAACACCGAGAGCGCGCCGACGACGCCGGCACCGAACAGGGCCAGGACCAGGACGACGATCAGCGCCCGGCGCATGGGGCCTCGGCGGTGGCGTGTCACGCCTCCAGTCTGCCTCGGCTCCGGCGCGACCGAGCACCACCGGCTCGGCGGCTATGCTCGGTACCGGTAGCAGATGCAGTCCGAGGAGGGCGAAGACCGGTGAAGAAGCTCGTTGTGCTGGCACTTGCGGGCGCGGCCGGGTTCCTGGCCTGGAAGAAGATCCAGGGCGACCAGGCCGAGCAGGACCTCTGGACCGAGGCGACCAGCGAGACGGTCGACCTCCGCTAGCCGTTCGTCGACCTGCGCCGGATGTCGCCTAGGCCTGCGGTGCCAGGTCCGTCGCCAGCTCGTAGTCGGCCATCCAGCCGAGCAGGCGCCCAGCCGGCATCGGCCGGGCCAGCACGTACCCCTGGGCCGCGTCGCAGCCCATCTCGAACAGGGCCCGCATGGTCGGCTCGTCCTCGACGCCCTCGGCCACCACGACGAACCCGAGGTTGTGCGCCAGCTCGATGACCGAGCGGACGATCGCCGAGTGCGACGTGTCCGCGAGCATGTCCGTGACGAACGTGCGGTCGATCTTCAGCTCCTGCAGCGGGAGCCGGGACAGGAAGCCGAGCGATGTCTGGCCCTGCCCGAAGTCGTCGAGGCTGATCGGCACCCCCGCGCGCGAAAGCCGTTCCAGGACGGCTGTTGCTCGGTCCACGTCGGTGAACAGGGCCGTCTCCGTGATCTCCAGCAGGAGTCGCTCGTACGGCAGCCCGCTCGTGTCGAGGGCGGCGAGCACGCGGTCGGCGAACGTGGGGTTGGACAGGTTCCGGGCCGAGATGTTGACCGAGACGCTGAGCATCTCGGCGCTCGCCCCCCACTCGCGGATCTGCGTCAGAGCTGTGGCGATGACCCAGTCGGTCAGCGGGTCGATCAGCCCGGTCTGCTCGGCGAGCGGCAAGAACGCGTCCGGGTAGAGCAGGCCGTGCCGCGGGTGGTGCCAGCGGATCAGCGCCTCGACCGCGGTGACCGTACCGTCGGCGAGCCGCGTCTTCGGCTGGTAGTGCAGCACCAGCTCGTCCTCGGCGAGCGCCCGGCGCAGCTCACCGACGACCGCCAGCCGGTCCGAGTCGTAGTGGTTCTGGCTCGGGTCGTACCGCACGACGCCGGTGTGGCCGGCCTTGGCGACGTACATCGCGATGTCGGCCCGCTGGAGCAGCGTCTCTGCGTCCTCGCCGTCGTCCGGGGTGAGCGCGAAGCCGATGCTCGCCTCGGCACTGAGCGGTAGGCCGGTGATCTGTATGGGTTCCTCGACGACGGCCCGCAGCCGGGACAACGCCGCCAATGCCTCGGCCTCCGTGGCGACCCGGGCCAAGATGACGCCGAACTCGTCGCCGCCGAGGCGCGCGACCGTGTCGCCAGGCCGGATCGCGGCGGCCAGCCGGGTGCCCAGCTGCGCCAGCAGCTCGTCGCCGTTCTGGTGGCCGAGGGAGTCGTTGACCTCCTTGAACCGGTCGAGGTCGATGACCGCGACGGCGCCCAGCCGACGCGAGCCGCCCTCGGTGAGCTCGGCGATGCGGCGGTGGAACAGCCGCCGGTTCGGCAGCCCGGTGAGCTGGTCGTGCTCGGCGAGGTGCGCGTTGTTGTCGGCCAGCCGCTTGAGGCGGCGCGTGGTGAACAGCGAGAGCCCGGCGAGGACGAGGTACAGCAGCAGCAGCCCGATCACCAGGTCTCGATACAGCGAGGCGAGCCCGGTCGAGATGTCGTCGCGGATCGGTTGGTACGGCAGGTAGATCTCGAGGACCCCGACCCGCGCGCGGTCCGGGCCGGCGTCGAGCGGTCGGTAGACCTCGACGACGGCGATCCCCGAGCTGCCGCCGGTGTCCGAGTCGGCGTTCAGGGTCGTGAGCTTGGACGTGGTCCTGCCCTTGGCGGCCAGGCCGACCTCGTCGTCGGGCGCCTCGCCGAAGCCGGTACCGTCGGTCGAGAACACCACGCGCCCGTCGAGGTCGCGCAGGCGCAACCGCACGATCGCGCCGCTGTCGACGGCCTGGCTGGTCACCTCGCGGAGCTCGGTCACGCTCAGGTCGCTCAGCCGGGCCCGGAGGTCGGTACCCGTCAGCAGCGGTTCGATGGCGGTGCTCGCGACCAGCGAGGCCTCCGACCTGGCCTCGGCCAGGCCGCGGCGGGCGGTCTCCGACCGGTACGAGCTGGCGAGGACGAGCCCGAGGACGATCACCGGGACGAGGCTGATCGCGGCGTAGACCGCGAACAAGCGCGACGCCGAGTGCGGGGTGCCGGAGGCGGTCCTCATCCTGTTGTATGTCGGGAGAGGTCGCCGAGAACTGAACCGGGAGTCATCCATGTGTCACAGCGACGAGAGCTCGGCGCCGGCAGCCCCCGGAGCAACCGCGGCAGGCGAGCACGGTGAGATCACGCTTGAGGCGACTGACGGCAACCGCTTCGCGGCGTACGCGGCCCGCGCGGGCGCCCGCGAGACGAGCGCGGACAACGTCGCCAGCGCCGACCGGCCGCGGCCCGGGATGGTGATCCTGCCCGACGTCCGCGGCCTGTTCGCCTTCTACCGCGACCTCGCGGTTCGGTTCGCCGAGATCGGCATCGACGCGGTGGCGATCGACTACTTCGGCCGTACCGCCGGCATCGGCGACCGCTCGGAGGCCTTCGAGTACCGCTCGCACGTCGAGCAGACGACGCCCGAGGGGATCGCGGCCGACGTGGCGGCGGCCATGGGCTACCTGCGGTCACCGGCCGGCGGGTCCGCGACCTCGGTGTTCACCGTCGGGTTCTGCTTCGGCGGCGGGTACTCGTGGCGGCAGTCGGCCGACCAGCCCGGCCTCTCCGGCGCGATCGGCTTCTACGGTCGCCCGGCACTGGCCGCTGACGCGATCGAACGGCTCCGGGCGCCGCTGCTGATGCTGCTCGGCGGGGCCGACCAGAACCTGCCCGCGGTCGACGCCGAGGCGCTGGCCGCTGCGGCCGAGCAGCGCGGCGTCGACGCCCAGGTCATCGTCTACCCGGGCGCGCCGCACTCCTTCTTCGACCGCACGTACGAGGAGCACGCCGACGCCTGCGACGAC
>DAIPJR010000006.1:0-19756 GCA_036770165.1 Actinomycetes bacterium
CAGCCGCCGGACGAGCGCGCCGAGCCCGGCCCCCTCTACGGCCGCGTCGACCGCCGCACCGGGAGCATCCGGCCGGCCGAGCCGGACGTTCGCGTCCAGGGTGGTCGCGAACAGGTGCGGCCGCTGCGGTACCCAGGCGATGCCGGCCCGCCACGCGGTGGGGTCGATCTCGGCGAGGTCGACCCCGCCGACCGACACCTCCCCCGAGTCGGGCCGCACGAAGCCGAGCAGCACCGACAGCAGGGTGGACTTGCCGCAGCCGCTCGGCCCGGTCAGCGCGAGGATCTCGCCCGGTCGCACCGACAGCGTGACCGCGTCGAGCGCGGGCCTCCCGCGACCCGCGTAAGAGACGGTGAGGCCGGATACCTCGAGCCCGGCGACGGAGGGGTCAGGGAAGTCGAGCGTGGAGCCCACGGCAGGCAGCTCGGTCTCGAGCACCGTGAACACCTGCTCTGCCGCGGCCAGGCCCTCGGCGCTGGCATGGAAGTTGGCGCCGACCGCGCGCAGCGGGAGGTAGGCCTCGGGCGCGAGCAGCAGCACGAACAGCCCCGCGTGGAAGCTGAGCTCCCCGGACAGCAGGCGCAGCCCGATCGAGACGGCCACCACGGCGACCGAGAGCGACGCGATCAGCTCGAGGACCAGGGACGATGCGAAGGCGAGCCGCAGCGTGTGCATCGTCCGGCGGCGATAGGTGTCGGTGACGTCGCGGATCACGGCCGCCTGCGCCTTCGCCCGCCCGAACACCTTGAGCGTGGGCAGCCCGGCGACCGCCTCGAGGAACCGCCCGGCCAGGACCTGCAACGTACGGAACTGGCGCTCGGTCCGCTGCCGCGTCGCGAGCCCGATCACGATCATGAAGACCGGGATCAAGGGGAGGGTCACCGCGATGATCAGCGCGGACACCCAGTCCTGCCCGAGGACGACGCCGAGCACGGACACGGGTACGAGGACGGCGAGCACCAGCTGCGGCAGGTACCGGGAGAAGTACCCGTCGAGCGCGTCGACGCCCTGCGTGGCGAGCGTGGTGAGGTCGGCGGTACCCCGCTCGGCGGCGGCGACCGGGCCGAGCTCGACGACCCGTGCGAGCAGCTGCTCCCGCAGCTCGGACTTGGCCCGGGCGCTGGCGCGCTGCGCGGCGACCTCGGTGAGCCAGGCCACCGCCGCCCGGCCCACGACGACGACGAGCAGCAGGACCATCGGTCCGCGCAGCAGCGTCAGCGGCTCCCGCCGGCTGAACCCGTCGTCGACGAGCCCGGCCACCAGCGCCGCCTGGGCGATGACGAGGCCGGCCGTGACCACGCCCAGGGCAACGGTCAGCAGCAGGTAGGTCCTCGTCGCGCGCGCGTAGCGCAGCAACCGAGGATCCAGCGGTTTCACGCCTCAACTATCGCAGCGTCCGATATCCGCGTGGATCCGGTCGGTACGCCGTGATCCCATGCAGGGGTGACCGAGCTGACCGAACGGAGCACCACGCCGACCCGGCCCGCACCCGGGCTGCTCGTCTGGGCGGCGCTCGGGGTCGTCTACCTCGTCTGGGGATCCACCTACCTCGGCATCCGCGTCGTGGTCCGCACCCTCCCGCCGCTCGGGGCGATGGGGGCACGGTTCCTCCTGGCCGGCCTGCTGATGGCTGCGTTCGTACGGGTCCGCGGTGGCCGCGGTGCCCTCCACGCACCGGCCGCGCACGTCCGGTCGGCGGTCCTGGTCGGCGTGCTGCTGCTCGCCGGGGGCAACGGCGTGGTCGCGGTCGCGGAGAAGACGGTGCCCTCCGGTCTGGCCGCGCTGATGGTGGCGGCCATGCCGCTGTGGCTGGTGCTGCTGCGCACGGTGGCCCGCGACCGTCCGCGGGCGCTCACGCTGACGGGGACGTTCGTCGGCTTCGCCGGCATCGCCGTGCTGGCGCGGCCGGGTGGTCATGGCTCCGACGTGAAGACGTGGGGCATCCTGCTGCTGCTGCTCGCGACCCTCAGCTGGGCCACCGGGACGTTCCTGTCACCTCGCCTGCCGATGCCAGCCAGCCCGTTCCTGTCCACCAGCATCGAGATGCTCGCGGGCGGCGTCCTCATGCTGGTCGCGTCGCCGCTGCTCGGCGAGCTGCGCGGCTTCTCGTTCGGACACGTCCAGGCCTCCGCCTGGTGGGCGCTGCTCTACCTCGTGTTCGTGGGGTCGCTGCTGGCCTTCACCGCGTTCGTCTGGCTGGCCCAGAACGCGCCGCTGTCCCTGGTGTCGACCTACGCGTTCGTCAACCCGGTGGTGGCGGTATTCCTCGGCTGGGCCATCCTCGGCGAGAGCCTGACGGCGTCGATCGTCGCGGGCGGCGCGCTGGCCGTGCTCGGAGTCTTCCTCGTCGTACGCAGCGAGCGGCGTCCGGCTCCGGCCTGAGCCGCGGCCACGTCAGCGCGGGGCGAAGCGGGCCGCGACGGCGAGGAACCGCTCGGCCGCCTCGGGCTCGCCCACGGTGACGCGGACGCCCTCGGCCCCGAACGGGCGTACGACGACGCCGTCGGCCGCGCACGCCGACGCGAACTCGTCGGTGCGGTCGCCGAGACGCAGCCAGACGAAGTTGGCCTCGCTCGGCGGGATCCGCCAGCCCTGGTCACCGAGGACCGCCGCCATCTGGTCGCGGTCCTTGACGATCGTCTCGACGCGGGCCAGCAGCTCCTCCTCCGCGGCGAGCGACGCGATCGCGCCCACCTGCGCCAGCGTGCTGACACCGAACGGCACCGCCGTCTTGCGCAGCGCGTCGGCCACCGGGTCGTGCGCCACCGCGAAGCCGACCCGGAGCGCAGCCAGGCCGTAGGCCTTGGAGAAGGTCCGCAGGACGCAGACGTTGGGCCGGCCGGCGTAGACCTCGATCCCGTCGGGCACATCAGGGTCGCGGACGAACTCGCAGTACGCCTCGTCGAGCACGACGAGCACGTCGCTCGGCACGCCGTCGAGGAACGACTCGAGCTGGTCGCGTCGTACGGCCGTACCGGTCGGGTTGTTCGGCGTGCACACGAAGACCAGCCGCGTGCGGTCGGTGATCGCGGCGAGCATCGCCGGCAGGTCGTGCCGCTCCTCGACGTCGAGCGGAACCCGCACCGCGGTCGCGCCGGAGATCTGGGTGATGATCGGGTAGGCCTCGAACGACCGCCAGGCGAACACCACCTCGTCGCCGGGCCCCGCGGTCGACTGGACGATCTGCTGCGCCACCCCTACGGAGCCGGTGCCGACGGCGATGTGCGACGGCGGCACGGCGAAGCGGTCGGCCAGGGCCGCCACGAGCTCGGTGGACGCGAAGTCGGGGTAGCGGTTGATCTCGCCGGCGGCACGCTGGAGGGCCGCCGTGACGGACGGCAGCGGGGCGTACGGGTTCTCGTTGCTCGAGATCTTGTACGCCCCGTCGGGAGCCGAGCGCCCCGCGCGATAGGAGGGCACTCCGTCCAGGGTCCGACGCAGCCGTGGTCCGTTCATCTGATCAGCATACGAGCGCGTCCACGCTCAGGTCCGGCCGTGGATTGACCGACATTCACGGTGGGGAACCGCCGTGCCACGGGGCCGGCACGAGTCGAGGAGAACCACATGGACGAGTACTTGCGCGAGTACGAGGGAGCCCAAGCACCCGACGAGGGCGAGCGCCGGAGCCGCCGCCGCCTGCTGGCCGCGATCGGCATCGCCGGCCTCTCGCTGGTGACCGTGGGCACGCTGACCACCGGGGCGATCTTCACCGACAGCCAGGACCTGAACGCCAACAGCTTCACCACCGGCACGCTGGTGCTGGGGCTGAACCCGGTCACCGCGCTGTTCGCGGTGAACAACATGGCGCCCGGCGACACGGTCAGCAAGCCGCTGGACGTGAGCGACGCCGGCACGCTCGGCCTCCGCTACGCGGTGACGGCGACCGCGACGGACGTGGACGGCAAGGGGCTCCGGAACCAGCTGAACTTCACCGTGTACAGCGGGGTGTCGGCGGCGAACTGCACCGCAGGGACCACCGCGGGCGGCACGGTCCTGTACGGGCCGACGCCGGTCGGGGCGTCCAACGGCATCTTCGGCAACCCGGCCCAGGGCGCTCAGGCCGGTGACCGCGCGCTTGGCGCTGGCGCCAACGAGACGCTCTGCTTCGTCGCCGACCTGCCGCTCGCGACGGACAACACCTTCCAGGGCGCTGCGACGACGGTGACCTTCACCTTCGACGCCGAGCAGACCAAGAACAACTAGCCAGGCCGTGCATGAGGTCGATCTGGGCACACGCCGCGGTACGACGCTGGACGTTCAGCGTCGTATTCGCGGCATCCCTGGTCGGCATCCTCGTGTCCAACGCGGTACCGCTCTGGTACCGCATCCACGGCGAGCGCCTGCTGGTCGTGACGAGCGGGAGCATGGAGCCGGGCATCCACGCCGGCGACGCCGTGGTCATCCGCCCGCTCACGGCACCGGAGCTGCGCGTCGGACAGGTGGTGACGTTCCAGCCACCGCTGTCCGACCACTACACCACCCACCGCATCGTGGCGATCCTCAAGCGGTACCTGGTGAAGCACCCGGGCCCGGACGACCGGCCGCAGTACTTCATCCGCACCCAGGGTGACCACAACCCGACCCCGGACCCGGACCTGACCCAGATCGGCTCCATCCGCGGCATCGTCACCGAGGTCATGCCCGGCTGGGGGCACTTCCTGACGTGGGCGCACACGGCTGAGGGGCGGCTGGTGCTGTTCGCCCCGCCGTTGCTGCTGATCCTCGGCGCGGAGCTCGCCTCCTGGTACCACCCGCGCAAGTCGCGCCCGGAACGACGTCCGGAGAAGTCCGATGCCGCGCCCGTTCCCGCGTAGCCGGCTGAGGCGTCTTACCGCCCTCGCCAGCCTCGGCTGCCTCGCCCTCACCGGGGTCACGGGGCTGTCCGGGCTCGGCTCGTCCGCCACCGGAGCCGTCTACACGTCCAGCCTCGACGCCGGGGCGTCCACGTTCACGACCCGGGCGGCGTGCTCGGCCGGTACCGGCTACCCGGCCGCCGTGGTCGCGCTCGGCCCCACGTTCTACTACCGGTTCGGAGAGGCCGCTGCCCCCTACCCGGGCTCGGTGGCGGACAGCTCGGGCAACGGCAACGACGGCACGGTGGTCGCCGGGTCGCCGGCCAGCACCTCGCTGACCTTCGGCGCCCCGTCGCCGATCTGGTGCGACGGCACGGCAGCGATCCGCCAGGCGCCCATCGACCAGGCCGCGAGCACGGCCGGCTTCGTCGTCTGGCCGACCCTTCGCACGCACCCTGACGTGTTCACGGTGATGGCGTGGGTCCAGACGGCGCCGGGCATGTCTACGGGGGGCCAGGTGATGGGCTTCGGGAACTCGCTCACGGCCCGCTCGTCGATGTACGACCGGCACATCTACCTGGACAACGCCGGCCACGTGGTCTTCGGCATCTGGACCGGGTCACCGACCGTGCTGACCTCGCCCGGCGTCGTCAACGACGGCAAGGCGCACCAGCTGGTCGCGTCGCTTGGACCGGCAGGCGGGCGGCTGTACGTCGACGGCGCCCTCGTGGCCTCGGACCCGTCCTGGACGGTCGGCCAGACGTACGACGGGTACTGGCGGGTCGGGTGGGACAGCCTCGGCGCGTGGGGGACCGGTACGGACCCGGCCGACTACGGCATGGACGGCACGATCGACGAGGCTGCCGTCTTCGACGGCAAGCAGCTCACCCCCGGCGAGGTCGCAGGCACCTACGCCACCAACCACTGGTAGCCGCCGGTCCCCGCTCGCGCCCCACCCTCCTGTCGATCATGGCCAAATGGCCGCCTTTTCTTGATCCACATGGGCCATCTGCCCATGATCAACAGGAAGGTGGGGAGGTCAGGGGGCGGGGAGCGTCATGGTGAACGTCGTCCCCGCGCCCGGCTCGCTCGTGCAGCGGACCGTACCCCCGTGCGCACTCACCACCGCGTCGACGATGGACAGCCCCAGCCCTGAGCCGCCCCGGCTGCGCGCGGAGTCGGCACGGTAGAACCGCTCGAAGACGCGGGCGGCCTGGTCCGCGGTCATCCCGGGCCCCTCGTCGTGGACCGCGAGGACGACGTGGCGCCCGCTGTCGGGGTCGAGGGTGAGCCGCACCGGCGTCCCCTCCGGCGTGTGCACGAGGGCGTTGCCCAGCAGGTTGTCGAGCACCTGTCGCAGCCGGTCCGGGTCACCGGTGACGAGCACCGGCGCGTCCGGCACGGCGAGGTCGATGGGCCGGCCCGGGTCGCGCACACGGGCATCGGCCACCGCGTCGCGGGCGAGGCCGCCGAGCTCCACCGGCAGGTGCTCGAGCGGACGCTGCTGGTCGAGGCGGGCGAGCAGCAGCAGGTCATCGACGAGGTGGCCCATGCGGGCGGCCTCGCTCTCGATCCGGCCGATCGCGCGCGCCTGGTCCTCCGGCTCGGAGATGGCGCCCTGCCGGAACAGCTCGGCGTAGCCGCGGATCGACGTCAATGGCGTGCGCAGCTCGTGCCCGGCGTCGGCGACGAACCGGCGCAGCCTCCGCTCCGCCGCCTCCCGCTCGGCGAACGAGGTCTCGATCTGGCCGAGCATGGTGTTGAGCGACGTCGACAGCCGGCCCACCTCGGTCCCAGGCGGCCCGTCCGGTACGCGGCGCGAGAGGTCCCCAGCCGCGATGGCCTCGGCCGTGTCCTCGACCGCGACCAGCGGCCGCAGGCCCAGGCGTACGACGATGCGCGCCAGCAGTGCGAGCAGGAGCACCGCGACCAGGCTCACCGCCGCGGTCAGGCCGGCGAGGTTGCGCAGCGTGGAGTCCACACCGCTCAGCGAGATCGCGATCAGCGTCGTCGTACCCGTGTCGGGGTCGACATGGGCCCGGGCCCGGTAGTCGGACCCGCCACCCTTGGCCGGCAGCGTGAACACCAGATCGCCGTGCGACCGTGCAGCCGCCGTGGTGAGTGCCGACACGTCCGGACCAGTGCTGCCGGCGGCGAGGCTGCCGATGTTCTGGGTCACCAGGGTCCCCGTGGCGCTCAGCTGCTCGTACACGAAGTCGCTGGGCAGGTTGGGCCGTTCGTCGACGGTGCCGTTGTCCCCGAACCCCCCGCCCGGCACGCCCTGCCCGGACTGCTGGCGCGGAGGCGGTCCCGTCAACGGTCCCGATCCGGAGAGCTGCGAGTCGACCCCGCGGACGAGGTACGAGCGCAGCAGCACCACCACGACGATGTTGACCACGAGCAGGCCGAGGACGGCCAGGACAGTGATACCGACGACGAGCCGGGTCCGCAGCGACCAGCGGGACACACCTACCCCCTGGGGACGCGCAGGCTGTACCCGACGCCACGGAGCGTGTGGATCAGTGGCGGCTCGAAGCAGTCGATCTTCTTGCGCAGGTACGAGATGTACGACTCGACGATCCCGGAGTCGCCGTTGAAGTCGTACTGCCACACGTGATCGAGGATCTGCGCCTTGGACAGGACCCGGCCGCTGTTCGACATGAGGTAGCGCAGCAGGGCGAACTCGGTCGGTGAGAGGTCAATGACCTCGCCGGCCCGGCGGACCTCGTGCACGTCCTCGTCGAGCTCAAGGTCGGCGAAGGTCATGCGGCCGGTGTCCTCGATCTCGCCCTCGGCCGCGGTCGTGGTGCGGCGCAGAACGGCCCTGACCCGGGCCACGACCTCCTCGAGGCTGAACGGCTTCGTGACGTAGTCGTCGCCGCCGAGCGTCAGCCCGGTGATCTTGTCCTCGGTCGCGTCACGGGCGGTCAGGAACACCACACCGACGCGCCTTCCGTCTTCACGCAGCCGCCGGCACACCTCGAAGCCGTCGAGGTCGGGCAGCATCACGTCGAGCACGAGGAGGTCCGGGCGGAACTCCTCGGCGACGGCGAGCGCCTGGTTGCCGGTGCCGGCCGTGCGCACGTCGAAGCCCACGAACTTCAGCCCGGTCGCGAGCAGGTCCGCGATGTACGGCTCGTCGTCGACGACCAGCAGCCGCGCCTCGCTCGTGTCAGGTCGGTCCATGACAGAAGAGTGTCCGCCCAACCTGTGAGAAACCTGGGAGGACGCTGGATCAGGCCGGTGAGTCGTCCAGGACCGCAGCCGAGTCGGGTGGAGCCACCGGGACGGGGTCCGGCCGCACGCTCACGCGCACCGCTCCACCCGCCTGGAACTGGGTCGCGAGCGACGTCGGCAGCTGGGCCATGACGATGCGCCCGTCCGGCAGCGTGACCGTGAGCCGGCTGATCGGGCCTAGGAACGACGCCGCGAGCACGGACGCGTCGACCCCGGCAGCGTCGGCCGGAGCGCCGGTAGCGGTGCCGAGGACGATCGCCTCGGGACGGACCAGCGCGACCGCCGCCCCGTCGGGCACGCCCTCGCCGACCACGGGTACGGAGACGCCGAGCACCTGCACGCGACCCCCGCTGACGACGGCGGGGATCCGGTTGGTGAGGCCGACGAACTCGGCCACGAAGGCCGTCTGGGGCCGCGAGTAGACGTCCGTCGGGCTGGCCAGCTGCTCCAGGCGGCCCGCCCGCATGACGCCGACACGGTCGGCGATGGCGAGCGCCTCCTCCTGGTCGTGAGTGACGAACAGCGTCGTCGTCCCGACCTCGAGCTGGACCCGTCGGATCTCGTCCCGGAGCTGGCCACGGACCTTGGCGTCGAGGGCCGAGAGCGGCTCGTCGAGCAGCAGCACCTGGGGCTGGATCGCGAGGGCCCTCGCCAGTGCGACCCGCTGCTGCTGGCCGCCGGACATCTGGTGGGCGTAGCGGTCGGCCTGCGCGGCCAGCCCGACGAGCTCGAGCATCTCGCCGGCCCTGCGCTTGCGGTCGGCGTCCTTGACGCCGCGCAGCCGCAGCCCGAAGGCGACGTTCTGCCGCGCCGTCATGTGCGGGAACAGCGAGTAGGCCTGGAACACCATGCCCATGCCGCGCTTGTTCGCGGCCGTGGACGTCACGTCCTTGCCACCCACGACGACGCGGCCGGCATCGGCCTCCTCGAGGCCGGCGACCAGCCGCAGCGCCGAGGTCTTGCCGCACCCGGACGGGCCCAGCAGCGCCACGAGCTCGCCAGGCGCCAACGTCAGGTCGAGCCCGTCGAGCGCGACCACCGGGCCGTACTCCCGACGCAGGTTCTCGAGGCGCACCTCGACCGCCGCACCCCCAGACGTGCTGATCGCCGCCGCGGACATCTGCTCTGCCAACGCCTTACTCCTCTACCTGTACGGACCCGGAACGGCGTCGGCCGACGAACGAGAGCGCCACCAGGAGGATGAACGCGAAGAACAGCGACGCAACGGCCACGGCGATGGAGACGCCGGCGTTGGCCCGGCCGAGCATGTTGATGGCGACCTGCAGGTTCACGAAGTTGAGCAGCTGCGCGATGGTGAACTCGCCCAGCACGAGGGCGACCGACAGCAGGGCCGAGTTGAGCAGCGCGCTGCGCATGTTCGGCGCGACGATGCGCAGCATGACGGTGCCCCAGCCGGCGCCGAGGCTCCGCGCGGCCTCCGACAGCGTCTGCACGTCGATGGCGGACAGGCCGGCGTCGAGCACCCGGTAGGTGTAGGGCAGCACGAGGACCACGTAGGCGAAGGCCAGCGTCAGCGTCGAGTCGCCGAAGAAGTAGGTCACCCAGGCATAGACCGGGGCGAGCCCGACGACGAGCACGATGGCGGGAACGGTCAGCGGGAGCAGGCACAAGAACTCGATCACCCGCTTCAGCTTGGGCAGCCGCAGCCGGACCCAGATCATCGTGGGGACGAGCAGCAGCAGGCCGGCGACGGACGTGATCACGGCCAGCTCCAGCGAGACCTGGATGGCCGCGACGAGGTCGGGGTAGTCGAAGATCTGCCGCCAGTACGTCAGCGTCCGGGGGGCCCCGATCCCTGTACCGCGCGTCGAGAACTCGAGCATGGCCAAGATCGGCGTGAGGAAGAACACCGCAGCCAGCACGAGGACGACGACGCGGAACATGTTGAGGCGTCGACTTCGCCTGCTGATCGGTCCACGGCTGCGGCGCACCGTCTCGACCGGCATCGTCGCGGCGACCATGCTCACCTGGCCCATCGGGTGGCCCTTCGCTGCAGCAGCACGTACAGGCTCATCACGATGGCGACGACGACGACCATGCCTCCGGCGAGCGCCTTGGCGAGGTTCTCCTGGCCGAGCACCGTCTCGCTCGTGAACGCGTTGTAGATCTGGAGCGGGAGGACGATGCCGCCCTGGCTCACCAGGGCCTCGACCGTCGCGTACGCCGAGAACGCGTTGGCGAACAGCAGCAGGGTCGAACCGATGAAGGACGGCCACAGCAGGGGCGCGGCGACGTGCCGCCAGTAGTCCCAGGCGGTGCCGCCGAGGGTCTCGGTGGCCTCCCGCCACTGCGGGCGGATGCCGTCGAGCGCTGGCAGGAACACCAGCACCATCAACGGGATCTGGAAGTAGGAGTAGACGAGGGTGAGGCCGGGCAGCTCGTACAGCCAGACGTTGGAACCGATGTCGATGCCATGGTCCCCCAGCCAGACCGTGATCAGGCCCGCGCCGCCGATCGTGGCGATGAACGCGAACGCGAGCGTGACGCCGCCGAACTGGGCGAGCACGCCGCTCGCCGAGGTGACGATCCGCCGGAGCGTCGAGTCCGGCTTGCCGGTGACGACCGCATAGGCGACCACCGCACCGACCACGGCGCCGATGATCGCGCTCATGGCGGAGAGCTCGATGCTGTTGACGAACGCGGTGACTATGTAGTCCTGCGAGAGTGCCTTGACGTTGGACAGCGTCGGGCCGTGCGGCCCGCTGAACGCCCCGAAGATGACGATGATCGTCGGGAGGACCAGGAAGATCGTGACGTAGGCCAGGAACGGGACGGCTCCCAGCCAGACGAGCGGCAGTCGACGACCGCCCCGAGCGGGACGGTCGTCGACTGCCGATCCGGTCGACTCTGGCACTACTAGCCGATGGCCTTGGCCCAGTTGGCCACCAGGTACGCCGAGGCCTTGGTCGCCTGGTCAGGTGACAGGAACACCGGGGTCCCGGTGATCGGCGGCAGCTTCGCTGCGGACGCTGCGTCGATCGTGCCGGCCGTGGTCATGGCCGCCTGGCGGACCGGGCGGGCACCACCCTTGAGCCACAGGTTCTGGCCCTCGTCGGAGTACAGGTACTCCTCCCACAGCCGCGCGGCGGCCGGGTGCGGTGCAGCCTTGTTGATGGCCTGGGCGTAGTAGCCACCCAGCTCGGCGTTCGAGGGCACGAAGATCTTCCACGTGGGGACGTCGGTGCCGTGGCTGGCCGACAGGTAGTCCCAGTCGAGAACGACCGGGGTCGTCCCGTTCTTCACGGTCGCGGTCGTGGCCTGGACCGGCACGAAGTTGCCGACCTGCTTGAGCTGGTGGAAGAAGTCGACGCCCTTGCTGATGTCGTCAGGGGAACCGCCGTTGGCGATGGACATCATCATGACGCCGTTGAGGGCTGCGTTCGCCTTGGTCGGGTCGCCGTTCAGCGCGACCTTGCCCTTGAACGCCGGCTTCAGCAGGTCCGACGCCGCGGTGATGGTCGGCACCTTGGACGAGTCGTAGCCGATGGACATGAAGCCGCCGTAGTCCTGGAACCACAGGCCGGTCGACTCCTTCTGTGCCGCCGGGATGTCGGCCCAGGTGGCGACCTGGTACGGGGCGAACAGGTTGGTGTTGGCCAGCGCGACGGCCATGCCGACGTCGACGACGTCAGGGGCCCGGTCCGTGCCCGCGAGGCTCTTGATCGCGTTGACCTCGTCCTGGCTGCTGCCGTTGGGGTTGGCCGACGTGACCTTGATGCCGTACTTGGCCGTGAAGCCGGTGATGATCGCGCCGTAGTTGGCCCAGTCCGGCGGGAGGGCGATGACGTTGAGCGTGCCCTCCTTCTTCGCCGCGGCCACGAGCGCAGTCATGCCCCCGAACGCGGAAGCGGACGTCGCCGTAGCCGCGTTCACGCCACCCGACGAGCTGGTCGCGGACGGTGTGCTGCTCGGCGGCGAGCATGCCGCGAGCGCGGACACCGTCGCCGCTACTGCCGTGAGGGTCAGCAAGCGACCCGTCTTACCGCTCAACCGCATACCCATCGTGAGCCTCTCTCGTCATCGGATCAGTCGTTCAGAAGCCAGCACCTGGCCGGACCCTAGACCGTAGGCAATCAGACTGGAAGGACCGCCGTGTTGCAGTTGGGACGCGGAACGGTGCTCGTTCACCCAGAGTTCGCCGCCGGTTCCGGTCCGCTTCCCCCTGTTGACAGGTGGCCTCGGGTGCGCTGTCGTTCGGAATGGTCGACGCAGAGCCGCAGCGACCGCTCGGTGCCCGAGAAGAGAAGGTGCTCGCCATGGGAGAGTGGGACTCAACCACGTACGAGGGCAAGGCCACGATCATTCGCGTCGTGCGCGGCGAGGCCGAGCGGTTCTTCGCGCTCGCCGAGCAGCCGGGCGCCTGGGAGCGCGAGACCGCATGCGAGGGCTGGAGCGTCCGCGACGTCGTCGGCCACATCGTCGACACGACGGAGGGCTACTTCGAAGCGTTCGAGGCCGCCCGCGCCGGTGGGGACATGTCGCCGCCGTACGGGCTGGCCGGGATGGGGATGCGGGCCAACGAGCAGGCCACCAAGTTCCGGGGGACCGGCCAGGCCGACATGATGAGCCGTCTGCGCGCCGACTTCGACAAGATGATGGGGATCCTCGAGGACGTCGGGCCCGAGGACTGGTCCGGCTTCATCGTCCCGCACTACTACATGGGGCCCGTGCCGGCGTCCTTCTACGCCGCGGGCCAGCTGATGGACTACACGGTCCACTCGTGGGACATCCGCGAGGGCATCGGTCGCGAGCACGGCATCCACGGCGACGCGGCCGACCTGCTGGTGCCGTACATGTTGGTGCTGTGGATGTACACCATCAAGCCCGATGCGGACCGCACCCCGTTCACCATGGGCCTCCGCATCGGTGGGCGCAACGGTGGCGACTTCAAGGTCGCCATCAGCGAGGCCGGGATGGCCTACGAGCTCGCGGCCATCGACGACCTGCCCGCCATCATCGAGTTCGACGCCGCCAGCATGGTGCTCACGACGTACGGGCGGACCAACGCGGGCACCATACGCGGCGACATCCCCACCGCCGAGCGGTTCCTCAACCTGTTCTTCCGCATCTGACCTCTCACGACCCAGTCGGGGGCTCGTACCGGGTCGCCTCGTGGACGTCCTGGTAGAGGGCGAGCCCGATCGGACGGCGCTGCTCCTCGGCGATGTGGCCGAGGAGCCCGGCGGTACGCGCCAGCAGGGCGAAGCCGCGGACCAGGTCGGCGCTGAACCCCAGGTCGGCGAGCACCGCGCCGCAGACGCCGGCCCCGTTCAGCGGCATCGTGCGGCCGAGGATCTCCGGGTGGACGCGGCCGACGGCGGCGAACAGCAGCAGGTGCGGGCCGAGCACGCCCTCCTCCGCCGCGAGCCGGAACATCACCGGCGTGCGCGGGTCCTCGACCTTGTGGTTGGGGTGCCCGAGCCCTGGCACGAACCGGCCGGCCGCCCGTTGCTCAGTCACGGCGCGCCGCGCCAGCGTGTCGTAGGCCTCGTCGTCGCCGGGTGCCACGTCCGCTGAGGCGAGGGCCGTCGCAAGGAAGCGGGCGCAGTCCTCGGTCACGCCGAGGAAGCGCGAGCCGCCGCCCAGCAGGCCGGCCGCGACGGCGCCCTGGATCGACTCGGGGGCCCCGGTGAGCGTGAGGCGGGCCGCCAGCGCCGACGGCGTGAGGCCGTGGTCGGCGAGAGCCACGAGGACCGCCTCGAACAGCCGCAGCTCACCCGGGGTCGGCCGGCGCAAGGCGACCAGCCAGAACGCCAGCTCGCCGAAGCCGACGGTCCCGAGCAGCTCGCTGGCAAGATCCTTGCCGAGCAGGCTGATCGAGTCGGCGTCGGAGGTACCGATCGAGGTGGGGTAGTCGTTCACGGGTGATCCTCTCCTGCTGCTGGCGCCGGCGCGACCACGCCGGCGGAGTCGTGCTCGCCCTCGTGATGCCCGATCGGCAACCGGTGCTTGGCCACTCGTCCGGTCGGGGTGTGCGGAAGCTCGGTGAGCGCCTGCCAGTACCGCGGGACCTTGAACGCCGCCAGCCGCTCCGCCACCCACGCGTGCAGCTCGACGAAGTCGGGCGCTGTCCCCGCCACCGCGACGACGAACGCCTTGACCTCCTCCTCGGACAGGTCGGAGGGGACGCCGACGACGGCACACTCGACGACGGCCGGATGCGCGGTCAGGACCTCCTCGACCTCGAGGGGCGACAGGTTCTCCCCACGGCGCCGGATGACCTCCTTCTCGCGCCCGACGAACGTGACCATGCCGTCCTCGCCCCTGGTGACCAGGTCGCCCGTGTGCAGCCAGCCGTCGACGATCGCGCGCGCGGTCTCGTCGGGCATGTTCCAGTAGCCCGGGGTGACGGCAGGGTTGCGCAGCAGCAGCTGGCCGACCTCGTCGACTCCCACCTCGCTGCCGTCGGCCCGGGCGATGCGCGCCTGGTTCACCACCCCCTCCCGCGGGTGCTGCCGGACGGTACCGAGCGTCCCGTACGGCCGGGTCCCCCTCGGCCAGATCAGGCCGTACGTCGTCTCCGACATCGCGTAGCCGACGACGATGCGCAGGCCGAAGCGCGCCTCGATCTCCTCCTGCCGCTGCTGCGTCGGAGCCGGGCCGGTGTAGCACAGCCGCAGCGCGGTGTCGGCGTCGTGGCTGCTCTCGGGCTGTCGCATGAGGATCTCCAGCATGGCGCCGATCGCGTTGAACTCCGTGGCGCCGTGCCGCCTCGCCGCGGCGAGGAAGTCGCGCGCCGAGAACCTCGGCAGCAGCACCAGCCCGGCCCCGCAGGCGAGCGACCCCATCACCGAGTAGGCCAGCGCGTTGATGTGGAACAGCGGCAACGACGTCATCATCCGGTCGGCCGCGGTGAGCTCCATCCAGTACGGGAAGCCCTCGCCGGCCATGGAGTACGTACGGTGCGGCTGCATGACCAGCTTGGAGCGTCCCGTCGTACCCGAGGTGGGGAGGAGCACCGCGAGGTCGTCCGGCGTCACGCCCGCGTCCGGCAGCGCCTCGCTCGCGGCCGGCCGGTCCCACGCGGGGGTCAGCTCACCGACGTCGAGGACGCCTAGCTCGGCGAGGGCTGCCGCACCGGCCTCCGCGACCACCTCGGCCAGCCCGGCATCCGAGACCAGGGCCCGCGGGCGGCCCTGGCCGAGCAGCCCGGCCAGCTCCGCGGGCGCGCTCTCGGGGTTCGTCGGCACGCTGATGGCACCGAGCGAGACGAGGGCCAGCCAGACCAGCAGGTACCGCGGGGTGCTGCGCGCGGTGACGACGACCAGGTCACCCTTGCGGACGCCCGCCTGGGCGAGCCTTCCGGCCGTGCGCGCCACCTGGGTGACCGCGCCCTCGAAGGTCAGCCCGGCCGGGAGGTCGTCGCTGCGCAGCCAGATACCGCCCGGGTCGCGCTCGGCGGCTCCCGCGAGCAGCTGCGGGATCGTGAGGTACACCGGCGCAGGCTACGCGCTGCGCGCGGGGACCGGCACCTGCTGGCAGACTGGTGCCTACACCATCTCCGTATTCGAGTGAAGGACGTCGCATGAAGCAGGGTGACTACAAGGTCCACGATCTCTCGCTCGCCGAGTTCGGGCGCAAGGAGATCCGGCTCGCCGAGCACGAGATGCCCGGGCTGATGTCGACGCGGGCCGAGTACGCCGACTCGCAGCCGCTGCGGGGCGCCCGCATCGCCGGATCGCTGCACATGACGATCCAGACCGCGGTGCTGATCGAGACGCTCGTGTCCCTCGGAGCCGACGTGCGCTGGGTCAGCTGCAACATCTTCTCCACGCAGGACCACGCCGCGGCCGCCGTCGTCGTCGGACCGGAGGGCACGACTGACGCGCCTGCTGGTGTACCCGTGTTCGCCTGGAAGGGCGAGACGCTCGAGGAGTACTGGTGGTGCACCGAGCGAGTCTTCGAGTTCACCGACGCGGACGGCCAGCCGGTCGGACCGAACCTGATCCTCGACGACGGAGGCGACGCGACCCTGCTGGTGCACAAGGGCGTCGAGTTCGAGACGGCCGGCGGGGTGCCGCAGCCGACCGCCGACGACCCGCACGAGTACCACGTCATCCTCGACACGCTGCGCCGCTCGCTGGGCAGCGACCCGACCCGGTTCACCCGTATCGCGGCCGACATCATCGGCGTCACCGAGGAGACCACCACCGGTGTCCACCGGCTGTACGAGCTGGCGCGGGCGGGCGAGCTGCTGTTCCCGGCGATCAACGTCAACGACTCGGTCACCAAGAGCAAGTTCGACAACAAGTACGGGTGCCGGCACTCGCTGATCGACGGCATCAACCGGGCCACCGACATGCTGATCGGCGGCAAGGTCGTCGTCGTGTGCGGCTACGGCGACGTCGGCAAGGGCTCCGCGGAGTCGCTGCGCGGGCAGGGCGCGCGGGTCATCATCACCGAGGTCGACCCGATCTGCGCGCTGCAGGCCGCCATGGACGGCTACCAGGTCACCACGCTGGAGAAGGTCGTCGGCACCGCAGACTTCTTCATCACCACGACCGGCAACAAGGACATCGTCACGGTCGACCACATGGCCCAGATGAAGCACCAGGCCGTCGTCGGCAACATCGGCCACTTCGACAACGAGATCGACATGGAAGGCCTCATGTCGCGCCCGGGAATCATCCGCAACCAGATCAAGCCGCAGGTCGACGAGTGGACCTTCCCCGCATCGGGTGACCGCGAGGCCCACTCGATCATCGTCCTGAGCGAGGGCCGGCTGCTCAACCTCGGCAACGCCACCGGGCACCCGAGCTTCGTCATGTCCAACTCGTTCACCAACCAGGTGATCGCCCAGATGGAGCTGTTCACCGACAGCGGCAAGTACGAGAAGCAGGTCTACGTGCTGCCCAAGCACCTGGACGAGAAGGTCGCCCGGCTGCACCTGGCCGCCCTCGGCGTCGAGCTCACCGTGCTGAGCAAGGAGCAGGCCGAGTACATCGGCGTCCACGTGGAGGGACCGTACAAGCCGGACTACTACCGGTACTGATCGTCGACCAGCACTGATCGTCGACCAGCACTGATCGTCGACCGGTACTGATCTTCGCTAGCTCTGGGCCATGTCGACGAAGCGGGAGTAGTGGCCCTGGAAGGCCACGACCACGTTGGAGGTCGGGCCGTTGCGGTGCTTGGCCACGATCAGGTCGGCCTCGCCGGCCCGCGGTGACTCCCGCTCGTAGGCGTCGTCACGGTGCAGCAGGATCACCATGTCGGCGTCCTGCTCGATGGCGCCGGACTCGCGGAGGTCGGACAGCTGCGGCCGCTTGTCGGTGCGCTGCTCGGGTCCGCGGTTGAGCTGGCTGAGCGCGACGACAGGGACGTCGAGCTCCTTGGCGAGCAGCTTGAGCGAACGGGAGAACTCGGCGACCTCCTGCTGCCGCGACTCCACCCGCTTGCCGCTGGACATCAGCTGCAGGTAGTCGATGACGACGAGCCGCAGGTCGCCGCGCTGCTTGAGCCGGCGGCACTTGGCCCGGATCTCCATCATCGACATGTTCGGCGAGTCGTCGATGTAAAGCGGCGCCTCCGACACCGTGCTCATCGTGCGGGCCAGCCGGGTCCAGTCGTCGTCGCTCATCGGGCCGCTGCGCATGTGGTGCAGCGCGACGCGGGCCTCGGCGGACAGCAGGCGCATGGTGATCTCGTTGCGGCTCATCTCGAGCGAGAAGATCACGCTGGTCAGCCGGTGCTTGATGGCTGCCGACCGGCAGAAGTCCAGCCCCAGCGTCGAGTTGTGCGTCGGGATCATCGACCGGCTGGCCAGGTAGAGATGCTCGGCGTTGTCGACCTCGACACAGCGCACGGGCACCGACTCCACCCGCCGGGCGTCCGTGATGAAGCGAGAGCCGCGCCGGGTGAACTGACGCGCACCACGCTCCTTGTGCGCCATCCGCTTGCGCTCCAGTCGGAAGACGGTGTCGTCGGTGCTGAACGTCAACGTGTACGCCGTCGACGAGCGCTCGTCGCGGCCGCGCACCGGACGGCTCATGAATCCGCAGCGGTAGCCCAGGCTGATCACGAGCTCGTGCACCTGATCGGCGAGCCGACGGTTGGTGACGGAGAACTGGACGGCACCGAGCGGCGAAACCGTGCCGTCGGTGTCCAGCAGGCCCGCCAGCAGGTCTCGGCGCTGCCGCTCGGAGGCCCGCAGGTAGTCGGCGGGGATGTGCTTGTCACCCAGCACGCCCATCGTCCGCAGCAGCGCCTGGACCGTCCCCCGCTCGTCGCGGCAGCGCTGGCACTGCAGCCCGCCGGTGCTCCGTCCACCGCAGTCCGCGCACGTAGGCGCCGGGACCGACTGTGTGTGACGCGCGGCACCGCCGCACCGGCGACCACAGGTACGTACCTGCGACGTACGCGGAACGAACGAGCGTCCGCAGACCACGCACGCGCGCTCGGCGACAGGCTCTGGCTGAGGGAGCCGGATGCCATAGCGCAGCGCGACAGCGGTGGTGACGACTCGCAAGCCCTCAGCCTCGATGTGCATCGCGATCTCGGGGTCCGCCGACGTATAGCTCGCCGACTCGGAGGTGCCGTCGCCGAGCCAGACACCGAGCATGTACGGCGGCAGCGGCAGCTCGCGCTCAGGCAGGTCGAGGGCGGAGGTGTTCGCCACGCTGTGGTTGGTGCGTCGGTCGCTCGTGGCACAACGCAACGTCGCCGCGATCTCCTCCGTCGTGCAGATCCCAGCCGGCACCCGGTGGGGCGACCGTCGCGAGGCTCGAGTCCTGGTCAGCCACTGATGCTGAGCGTCCGCGACGATCACCGTCCCGTCAGAGAACGTGAGCTCGTAGCAGGGCCGGTCGTACATGACACCCGTCGCCGCTACGACGCGCGTGGGTCGGCCGGTGCCGTCGAGCAGGAGATCGCCGACGCTGACCTCGCCCATCGTCGTCCAGCCGTCCGGAGTTGGGAGCGCCGTGTCCAAGGACAGGGCCTTCCCCATAGCGGGACGGCCGGCGAGGACGATGAGCTGGCCGCCGTGCAGGCCCGCGGTGAGGTCGTCGAGCTTCTCGAACCCCGTCGGCACCCCGACCATCGCGCCGCCGCGGGACGAGATCGCCTCGATCTCGTCGAGGGTGCCTTGCATGATCTCCGACAGCGGCAGGTAGTCCTCGCTCGCCCGCCGCTCGGTCACCGCGTACAGCTCGGCCTGCGCGCGGTCGACGATCTCGTCGGCCTCTCCGCCGTCGGCCCCGTAGCCCATCTGGACGATCTTGGTCCCGGCCTCGACCAGGCGGCGCAGGACCGCCCGCTCGCGCACGATCAGCGCGTAGTAGGACGCGTTGGCCGCGGTCGGCACGGACGCGATCAGCGAGTGCAGGTAAGGCCCGCCACCGGCGCGGGTGAGCTCGCCGTGCCGGGTCAGCTCAGCCGAGACGGTGATCGCGTCGGAGGGCTCGCCCCGGGAGTAGAGGTCGAGGATCGTGTCGTAGACGCTCTGGTGGGCCGGCTTGTAGAAGTCGCCGGGCCGAAGCACCTCGATCACGTCGGCTATCGCGTCCTTGCTCAGCAGCATGCCGCCGAGGACGCACTGCTCGGCGGCGAGGTCCTGCGGCGGCGTGCGCTCGAAGGACGGCTGGAACTGGCCCGCAGCCACCTCGAACTCAGCAAGACTCACCGCGCGACCTGCCCCCTCAGCTGCTCTGATCCGGTTCACCCTGGTGATTGTGCGGGGCGACTCCGACAAGTTAGCGAGGCGC
>DAIPJR010000301.1:0-2150 GCA_036770165.1 Actinomycetes bacterium
GACGGCCGACGAGCTGCGCGCGGTCGCCGTCACCCCGACCTGCGGGCTGTCCGGAGCGTCGCCCGACTACGCCCGGGCGGCCCACGTGCGTTGCCGCGAGGTGGCGGCCCAGCTGTCCGAGGACCGGGAGCGCCCCCGTGGCTGATCTTGTCGACGGCATACCTGTGGACGTGCGGGAGCGCGCGGTGGAGCTGGCCAAGCTCGTCGACGAGCACCAGTACCGCTACTACGTGCTCGACGCGCCGACCGCGAGCGACGGCGAGTACGACGTCCTCCTGCGCGAGCTCGAAGCCCTGGAGGAGACCTACCCGGCGCTGCGCACCCCCGACTCGCCGACGCAGCGCGTGGGTGGCACGTACTCGACGCAGTTCACCGCCGTCGAGCACCTCGAGCGGTTGCTCAGCCTGGACAACGTGTTCGACGACGCGGAGCTCGAAGCCTGGGCCGACCGCGTGCACCGTGATGCCGGGGGCGAGGTCCGCTGGCTGTGCGAGGTGAAGCATGACGGCCTCGCCGTCGACCTGGTCTACGAGAACGGCCGCCTCGAAAGGGCGGCCACCCGAGGAGACGGGCGCACGGGCGAGGACGTCACCCCCAACGTACGTACGCTCCGCAACGTGCCGGACCGGCTGACCGCCACCGACGACGCCTTCCCGGTGCCGGTGCTGCTCGAGGTGCGCGGCGAGGTCTACTTCCCGGTGGCCGGGTTCGCCGAGCTCAACGCCAGGCTGGTCGCAGCGGGCAAGGCCCCGTTCGCCAACCCGCGCAACGCCGCCGCCGGGTCGCTGCGGCAGAAGGACCCTCGAGTGACGGCGTCGCGGCCGCTGCGCCTGGTCGTCCACGGGCTGGGCGCCCGCGAGGGCTTCGACCCGGCCACGCAGTCGCAGGCCTACGCCGCCCTGACGTCCTGGGGGCTGCCGACCAGCCCGCAGTACAAGGTGGTCGACGACCTCGGGGGAGTGCGCGCGTTCGTCGGCTACTACGGCGAGCACCGGCACGACCTCGACCACGAGATCGACGGGGTCGTGGTCAAGGTCGACGACGTGGCGACCCAGCGTCGGCTCGGCTCGACGTCGCGGGCGCCGCGCTGGGCCATCGCGTTCAAGTACCCGCCGGAGGAGGTCACGACCAAGCTGCTGGAGATCCTCGTCAACGTCGGCCGTACCGGGCGCGTCACGCCGTTCGGCCGGATGGAGCCCGTCCAGGTCTCCGGGTCCACGGTGGAGATGGCGACCCTCCACAACGCGCAGGAGGTGGAGCGCAAGGGCGTCCTGGTCGGCGACACCGTCGTGCTGCGCAAGGCGGGCGACGTCATCCCCGAGATCGTGGGTCCGGTGGCCGAGCTGCGCGACGGCACCGAGCGACCGTTCGTCATGCCGACGCACTGCCCGTCCTGCGGCACCGAGCTCCGTCCGGAGAAGGAGGGCGACGCCGACATCCGCTGCCCCAACGCACGCAGCTGCCCCTCGCAGCTGCGTGAGCGGTTGTTCCACGTGGCCGGCCGCGGAGCCTTCGACATCGAGGTGCTCGGCTACGAGGCCGCGGTCGCGCTGCTCGACGCGCACCTGGTCGAGGACGAGGGTGACCTGTTCTCGCTCACCCCCGAGCAGCTGGCGACGTGCCCGTTCTTCACCCGCAAGGACGGCACGCTCGGGGCCAACGCGGTCAAGCTGCTGGACAACCTCGAGCGGGCCAAGGCGCAGCCGCTGTGGCGGGTGATCGTCGCGCTGTCGATTCGGCACGTCGGCCCGACGGCGGCTCAGGCCCTCGCCCGCGAGCTCCGCGACCTCGAGCGCATCGCGTCGTCGACGCCGGAGGAGCTCGCCGCCGTCGAAGGCGTGGGTCCGGTCATCGCCGAGGCGCTGCTCGACTGGTTCGCCGTCGACTGGCACCGCTCGGTCGTCGACCGGTGGCGTGCGGCCGGCGTGCGCATGGCCGAGGACGCGCACGACGAGGGCCCGCGCCCCCTCGAGGGCATCACGGTGGTGATCACCGGCAGCCTCGCCGGCTGGAGCCGCGACGCGGCCACCGACGCGGTGCAGCGGCTCGGTGGCAAGGTCAGCGGATCCGTATCGAAGAAGACGTCCTTCGTCGTGGCGGGCGACACGCCTGGCAGCAAGTACGACAAGGCGCTGGCGCTCGGCGTCCCG
>DAIPJR010000302.1:0-2135 GCA_036770165.1 Actinomycetes bacterium
GGTCGACCAGCTCGTTCTTGAGATTGCTCACCGGCGCCGAGAACGAGCGCGGCGGGTAGCGCTTGGGGTCGAGGTCGAGCTCCCGACAGACCAGCGCCATGAGCCGCTGGCTGTCCGCCGCGTCGTAGATCGAGAAGGTCGAGCTGAAGCCGAGCACCTTGTGCTCGGCCCGAAGGATGCGCACGCAGGCCGAGTGGAACGTGCTCACCCACATCGCCTTGGCCCGCCCGCCGACGAGCCCGGCGACGCGTTCCTTCATCTCGCCGGCAGCCTTGTTGGTGAACGTGATCGCCAGGATCTCCCCGGGCTGCGCCCCGCGGGCCGCCAGCAGGTAGGCGATCCGGTGCGCCAGGACCCGCGTCTTGCCCGAGCCGGCGCCGGCCACGATCAGCAGCGGCGAGCCCTCGTGGACGACCGCCGCCCGCTGGGGGGCGTTGAGCCCGACGAGCAGCCGCTCGCCCGCAGACAGCTCCTGCGAGTGGCTCGGACCGGTGCTCATGACCTCATCGATCCTAGTGCGCGCGACCGACCGTCCCACGGCTGACAGGATGGGCGTGGAGGGGCCCTGCCGACGCCGGAGCCCGTACGCAGGACAAGGGAGTGCGCGTGCTCGACGACAGCGAGGTGGAGCGCGTACTGGTGGTCGCGGCGCACCCGGACGACGTGGACTTCGGCGCCTCGGCGACCATCGCCGGCTTCACCAAGGCGGGCGTCGCGGTGACCTACGCCATCATCACCAACGGCGACGCCGGCGGGTTCGACCCGACCGTCCCGCGTTCGGAGATCCCGCACATCCGGCAGGAGGAGCAGCGAGCGGCGGCGGCCTGCGTGGGCGTCGACGACGTGCGGTTCCTCGGCTACCGCGACGGCGAGCTGACGGTCACGCACGAGCTGCGCCGCGACATCTCCCGGGTCATCCGGCAGGTACGCCCGCAGCGGCTGCTCTGCCAGTCGCCCGAGCGCAACTGGGCCCGGCTCGGCGCCTCCCACCCCGACCACCTGGCGGCCGGCGAAGCCACCCTGCAGGCGGTCTACCCCGACGCCCGAAACCCGTTCGCGCACCCCTCGCTGCTGGCCGACGAGGGGCTCGACGCGTGGACGGTGCCCGAGCTGTGGGTGATGGCCGGCCCGAACCCGGACCACTACGTCGACGTCACGGACACCTTCGACGCCAAGATCGCCGCGCTGCGCTCGCACGTGTCCCAGACCTCGCACATGGAGAACCTCGACGAGTTCCTGCGCGGCTGGGCCCAGCGCAACGCCGAGGCCGGCGAGCTCGGCCCCGACCGCCTCGCCGAGGTCTTCATGGTCGTCACCATCCCCTGACTCCCCCACTCGTACGCGTTGATCATGGGCGGATAGCCCTTGTGGATCAAGAAAACGGGGCCATCCGGCCATGATCAACGCGGGTGGGGCGGGCGCTGTACCCGGGGGCTCGGATGCTGGTCGGGTGCAGGTTCTTAGGCTGCGTTCAGCCTGAGGCGGCACACTGATCGGCGTGCGCGTGCTGGTGGTGGAGGACGACCCGGGGGTACGGGACTCGCTCCGCCGTTCCTTGACCTTCAACGGGTTCACCGTGCTCACCGCCGGCGACGGCGTGAGCGGGCTGGCCGCTGCCACTTCCGTGACTGACCGGCCCGACGCCGTCCTCCTCGACGTCATGCTGCCCCGCATGGACGGCCTCGAGGTCTGCCGCCGGCTGCGCGCAGCCGGCGACGACGTACCTGTCCTCATGCTCACCGCCCGCGACGAGGTCGCCGACCGCGTCGCCGGGCTCGACGCGGGCGCCGACGACTACCTGCCCAAGCCGTTCGCCCTCGAGGAGCTGCTGGCCCGGCTGCGGGCGCTGCTCCGCCGTACCCGCGCCACTGGCGCCGACGGCGGGCACGGCACCGGCGGGGACGAGCTGCGCTTCGCCGATCTGGTCCTCGATCCCGACACGCGGGACGTACGGCGCGGCGACCGGGCCATCCGCCTGACGCGTACCGAGTTCGCGCTGCTCGAGACGTTGCTGCGACGGCCGCGCCGGGTGCTGACGCGCGGGCAGATCCTCGAGGAGGTCTGGGGCTACGACTTCCCCACGACGGCCAACTCGCTGGAGGTCTACGTGGGCTACCTGCGCCGCAAGACCGAGG
>DAIPJR010000303.1:0-2130 GCA_036770165.1 Actinomycetes bacterium
ACGACGTGCGCAGCATCCACGAGGTCGTGACCAGGCGGTTCCGCCGCTACCTCGAAGAGCGGTCCGAGTCGCCCGACCCCGAGCTGCTCGAGGGTGAGGACATCGGGCGCCCGCGACGGTTCGCCTACCCGCCCAACCTGGTGGTGGTCGACGGGGGAGCGCCGCAGGTCGAGGCGGCCCGGCGGGCGCTCGAAGAGCTCGGCATCGACGACGTCGCCCTCTGCGGCCTGGCCAAGCGGCTGGAGGAGGTGTGGCTGCCGTCCGACCCCGACCCGGTGATCCTCCCGCGCACCAGCGAGGGGCTGTACCTGCTGCAGCGGGTGCGTGACGAGGCGCACCGCTTCGCGATCAGCTACCACCGCCAGAAGCGCTCCCGCGGCATGGTCGACTCCGCGCTCGACGCCGTCCCTGGGCTCGGCGAGACCCGAAGGGCCGCGCTGCTCAAGCACTTCGGCTCGCTGAAGCGGCTAAAGGCGGCCGGCGTCGATGAGCTGCTCGAGGTCCCCGGCATCGGCCGGCGCACCGCTGAGGCGATCGTCGCCGCGCTGGCCGGGGCTCCGGCGCCGGCACCGGCTGTCAACGTGTCCACGGGTGAGATCCTCGACTGACCAGGCGTCGCAACGTTTCGCGAGAGGATGGTCCGGTGACCGCCAGCGTCGACCTCCTGCCCGGCGTCCCCGAGCTCACCATCCTGACGGGGATGTCCGGCGCCGGCCGCAGCACGGCTGCGCACTGCCTCGAGGACCTCGGCTGGTTCGTGGTGGACAACCTCCCGCCGGGCCTCCTCGGCTCCATGATCGAGCTTGCCGGGCTCACGCAGGGCTCGGTCCCGCGGATCGCGGTGGTGGTCGACGTCCGCGGGCGGTCGTTCTTCGCCGACCTCCGTACCGCCCTGGACCGGCTGGCGTTCTTCGCCGTCGACCCGACGATCGTCTTCCTGGAGGCCAGCGACGACGCGCTGATCCGGCGGTTCGAGGGCGTCCGCCGCAAGCACCCGCTGCAGGACGACGGGCGGATCATCGACGGGATCGAGCGGGAGCGTGCCCTGCTCGAGGACCTGAGGGGCGAGGCAGACTTGGTCATCGACACCTCGGGGATGAACGTCCACCAGCTGCGCACCCAGATCGAGCAGGCCTTCGCCGGCGACGACCGGTCGGCGCTGCACGCGACGGTGCTGTCGTTCGGCTACAAGTACGGCCTGCCGGTCGACGCCGACCTGGTCGTCGACGTGCGGTTCCTGCCCAACCCGCACTGGGTGCCGGAGCTGCGTCCGCTCACCGGACTCGACGCCGCCGTCTCCGCCTACGTCTTCGGTAACCCTGACGCCGACGAGCTGATCACCCGCTACGAGGGCCTGCTGCGGCTCATCGTCCCGGGCTACCTGCGCGAGGGAAAGCGCTACCTGACCCTGGCCGTCGGCTGTACCGGGGGCAAGCACCGCAGCGTCGCGATCGCCGAGGAGGTGGGCAGGCGGCTGCGGGCCCAGGGCATCGACACCGCCGTCTCGCACCGCGACCTCGGGCGCGAGTGAGGCCGCGAGTGAGCTCACCCAGGACAGCGCCGGTGCAGCCGGCCGTACGCGTGGTCGCGCTCGGGGGAGGCCACGGCCTGGCGGCTTCGCTTGCCGCGCTCCGCCTCGTGACCGACGACCTGACCGCGGTGGTCACCGTGGCCGACGACGGCGGCTCGAGCGGGCGGTTGCGCCGCGAGTTCGGCTGCCTGCCGCCAGGCGACCTGCGCATGGCCCTCGCCGCGCTGTGCGGCGACGACGAGTGGGGCCGGCTGTGGAGCCGGGTGGTGCAGCACCGCTTCGACGGCAGCGGCCCGCCGACCCACGCCTCGCTCGACGGGCACGCGGTGGGCAACGTGCTGATCGTCGCGCTGTGGCAGCTGCTGGGTGACCCGGTGGAGGGCCTCGACTACGTCGGCCGGCTGCTGGGCGCCCATGCAAGTGGCGCCGCCGGCCGCCTGGGACCCATGGGGCCATGAACATTCAGTCCCAGGCCCACCTGATTCACCTGCTATTGCCTTCCCACCGATTGATTTCTTCTCAAGGTTGTTCCATGCTCAGACGTTTCCTGCTTTCCGCGCTGGCGCTTGCCGCCGGTGCGCTCGCGCTGCCGGCGCTGG
>DAIPJR010000304.1:0-2126 GCA_036770165.1 Actinomycetes bacterium
CGCCGAGGTCGGTCTCCCGCTCGTTGGCCAGCCGGGCGAGCTCGCCCATCCACCAACGGCGCGCGGCACCCGGGTCGGCGCCGTCCGCGATGGTCGCCTCGATGACGTCGAGGGCGTCGGCGTTGACGACGGCGGACATCTCAAGATCGCTGAGGCCCCAGTCGGCCTGCAGCCGGCGGCGCCGCAGCGACGGCAGCTCGGGCAGCGCCGCCCGCAGCTCCTCGACCCATACGGCGTCGGGCGCGACGGGTACGAGGTCGGGCTCAGGGAAGTACCGGTAGTCCTCGGCCTGCTCCTTGCTGCGTCCCGAGGTGGTGCTGCCGGTGTCCTCGTGCCAGTGCCGCGTCTCCTGCACCACGCGCCCGCCGGCCTCCAGCAGCGCGCCCTGTCGCTGCATCTCGTAGCGGACTGCCCGCTCCACGGAACGGAACGAGTTGACGTTCTTGGTCTCGGACCGCGTACCCAACGGGTCGCCCGGCGACCGCCGCAGCGACAGGTTGACGTCGGCCCGCAGCGAGCCCTGGTGCATGTGCGCGTCGGAGATGGCGAGCGAGACCACCAGCGCCCGCAGCTCGGTCACGAACGCGCGGGCGACGTCGGGCGCCAGCGCACCCGTACCCTCGATCGGCTTGGTCACGACCTCGATCAGCGGGATGCCCGCCCGGTTGTAGTCGACGAGGGAGTAGTCGGCGCCCTGGATGCGCCCCGTCTCGCCGCCGACGTGCGAGGACTTGCCGGTGTCCTCCTCCATGTGCGCGCGCTCGATGGCGATCCGGTGGACGCGCGGTCCGTCGGGGGTCGGTACCTCGACGTCGAGCCACCCGTCGGAGGCGATCGGCTCGTCGTACTGGGACACCTGGTAGTTCTTCGGCATGTCCGGGTAGAAGTAGTTCTTGCGCGCGAAGCGGCACCAGGACGCGATGGAGCAGTTCAGCGCGAGCCCGAGGCGGATCGCCGACTCCACCGCCACCGCGTTGACGACCGGCAGGGCTCCTGGCAGCGCGAGGCAGGTCGGGCAGGTCTGCGAGTTGGGCGCCGCCCCGAACGTCGTCGGGCAGCCGCAGAACATCTTCGTCGCGGTGCTCAGCTCCACGTGCACCTCGAGCCCGAGCACGGGGTCGAAGCGGGCCAGCACGTCGTCCCACGCGAGCAGCGCGTCGGAGGTCGTGGTCGTCACAGCGCCGGCACCCCGTCGAGCAGAGGCGCTCCCCAGCGCTCGAGGAGCGCAGCCTCGAGCGCGGCGCCCACGCGGTACATCCGGTCGTCGGCGAGCACCGGCGCCATGACCTGCAGGCCCACCGGCAGGCCGTCCTCGGGGGCCAGCCCGACCGGTAGCGACAACCCTGGCGTGCCCGCCAGGTTGGCCGGGATCGTCGCGACGTCGTTGAGGTACATGGCGAGCGGGTCCTCCAGCTTCTCGCCGAACCGGAACGCGGTCGTCGGAGCCGTCGGCGACACGAGCACGTCGACCTGCTCGAACGCGGCGGCGAAGTCGCGCGTCACCAAAGTGCGCACCTTCTGCGCCGAGCCGTAGTAGGCGTCGTAGTAGCCGGCCGAGAGCGCGTAGGTCCCGAGCATGATCCGCCGGATCACCTCGTCGCCGAACCCGGTGGCGCGCGTACGGCCCATGACCTCCTCGCCCGAGCGCGCCCCGTCGTCGCCGGCCCGCAGTCCGAAGCGGATCCCGTCGAACTTGGCCAGGTTGCTCGACGCCTCGCTGGGCAGGATCAGGTAGTAGGCCGCGAGCGCGTAGGGGAAGTGCGGGCACGAGACCTCGACGACGTCGGCACCGAGGGTTCGCAGCAGGTCGACCGCCTCGTCGAACCGTTGCTGCACGCCGGCCTGGTAGCCCTCGCCGGTCAGCTCGCGCACGACACCGATGCGCATCCCGCGGACGTCGGCCAGCCGGGCCGCCTCGACCACTGGCGGGACGGGCTGGTCGATCGACGTCGAGTCGTGCGGGTCATGGCCGCCGATGACCGCGTGCAGCAGGGCTGCGTCGAGGACCGTACGGGCGCACGGGCCGGCCTGGTCGAGCGACGAGGCGAGCGCGACGAGGCCGTAGCGGGAGACGCCACCGTAGGTGGGCTTGACGCCGACGGTGCCGGTCACGGCCGCGGGCTGCC
>DAIPJR010000119.1:0-6613 GCA_036770165.1 Actinomycetes bacterium
CAAGGAGCGCCGCCGCGGCGATGGCAGCCAAGACTGACGATCGGTTTGATCTACCACCCACAACTGTCAACCCAAGGCGCTCGCTCACGCCTCGGCCCAGCGGGGTGATGTCGTGCGCGGCGGGAAGAGCGTGGCGCGCAGCAGGACCAGCCGCGGGCCGCCGGCTGCGGCCGCGGAGGCGAGGGCAGCCTGGAGCGGCGCACCAGCACCCGTCACCTCGACGGCCGGGATGCCGAAGGCGGCGGCGACTGCGAGCCAGTCCGGTCCGAGCAGGTCGACGCCGCGCTCCTCGTGCCCGAACACCTGCTGGTCGTAGCGCAGCATCCCGTACCCGCCGTCGTCGACCACGAGGACCGTGACCGGGAGCCGTTCCTGGGCCAGGGTCGCGAGCTCGCCGAGCGCCATGACGGCGCCGCCGTCGCCGCAGACGACC
This sequence comes from Actinomycetes bacterium, assembly GCA_036770165.1. Taxonomy (GTDB): domain Bacteria; phylum Actinomycetota; class Actinomycetes; order Prado026; family Prado026; genus JANYIP01. The sequence continues at coordinate 434 of DAIPJR010000119.1, forward strand.
AGCACTGGCCCGACATCGGCGACCCCGGCACCGACGGACGCAGGCAGCGCGTAGCCGAGCGTCCCCCAGCCCACCGGGTACTGCAGCCGCCTGGGTTCTCGTCGCGCGGCGTACCCGCCGACCCAGTAGCCGGCGACGGCCATGTCGCAGACGAGCGGGCCGTCGTCTGGCCACGCGCCCTCGATCGCGGCGAGCAGGTCGGTCGCCTCGCGGGTACGGGTGTCGGCCCTGAGGCGGGCCCGGATGTCCGTACCGATGCGGAAGACTGAGTCGGCCCAGGCGTCACGCTGGCGCATCCGTACGGCGAGGGCGTCGCAGGTGAGCCGCACGTCGCCGACCACGCCGACCGTCGCGGGGTAGGCGAGGTCGACGTGCTCTGGGTCGACGTTGACGACGAGGAGCTTCGCGGGTACCGGCTGCTTCCAGTTGCGCGTCGTCATGCCGTCGAACGCAGTACCGAGCGCGATCATCAGGTCGGCCTGCTCGACGAGGGCGTCGACCTCCGGCTCGTGCGGCGGGGCGTCGACGAGCAGCGGGTGCCCGGACGCGAGCAGGCCGCGAGCTGCGTACGTCGTGATGACGGGGGCACCGAGCCGGCCGGCCAGGGCCGCAACCGCGTCGGCGGCACCGCTCGCGACCGCACCGCCACCGACCCAGACCAGCGGCCGCCGGGACGACGCGATCAGTGCGAGCGCCGCGTCGACCTCGGAGGTGGCCGGCGACTCGACCGCCGGCACGTGCGGGCGGCGCAGGGGCCGGTCGGACCTCGGCAGAACGGAGCCGAGCACGTCCACCGGGATCCCCACGTAGACCGGCCCACGTGGGAACGTCATCGCCGTGCTCACCGCGCGTGCGACCGCCTCGATCGCAGCGAGCCCCGACTCGGGCCGGTAGACCGCCTTCGCCAGCGGCGCGAACAGGGCGGCCTGGTCGCGGCTCTCGTGCAGGATCCCGCGGACGATGCCTGGCCGGCGCAGAGCCGTAGACACCTCCGACGCGATCAGCAGGACGGGGGAACCGCTCGCGGCGGCCTCGCCGAACGCGGCGACCGCGTTGGCCGCGCCCGGGCCCGTGGTCGTGAGCGCGACCCCGAGACCGCCCGTGGTCCGGGCCAGCCCGTCGGCGGCGTACGCGGCCGTCTGCTCGTGCCGAACGCCCACGATCCGCGGCCGCCCGGCTCCGAGCGCGTCCCAGAACGCCAGGTTGTGCACCCCCGGCAGCCCGAACACGGTCGTCACGCCGTACCCGGCGAGCAGGTCGAGGACCGCCCCAGCGGTCGTACGGTCGTCCACGCCCCCCATCCTCCCCCGCCCACCCGGGGGGAGCTGGGAGGGAGTCTCCTGGGCGGCGGGTCTGGCAGGCTGGCGGGCATGACGACCTACGTGTCCAGGAACCCGGCCGACCTCTCCGACCTGGTGGCCGAGGTCGAGCTCGCCGGCGCGCCCGAGCTGGTCAGCGCGTTGCGCAACGCCCGCGGTGCGGCGCACGGCTGGGCCACCACACCGGCGCCCGCCCGCGGACGGGTCATCGCCCAGCTCGGCCGGCTCGTCGAGGCCAACAAGGACGCGCTCGCCGCCCTGATCACCCGCGAGATCGGGAAGCCGCTCGCCGAGTCCCTGGGCGAGGTGCAGGAGGTCGTCGACACCTGCGACTTCTTCCTCGGCGAGGGCCGCCGGCTGTACGGCCAGACGGTGCCCAGCGAGATGCCGGACAAGCAGCTCTTCACGTTCCGTACGCCGGTGGGTGTCGCACTGATCGTGACGGCGCCGAACTTCCCGGTGGCCGTCGCATCGTGGTACCTCGTGCCCGCCCTGCTCTGCGGCAACGCGGTCGTGTGGAAGCCGGCTGAGTCCACGCCAGCGATCTCCGCCGCCTTCGGTGCGCTGTTCGCCGCCGCCGGAGTGCCGGCCGACGTCCTGCAGACCGTGGTCGCCGACGGGCCGACGACGTTCGAGGCGCTGCAGCAGGCGCTCGACGAGCACCTGGTCGACAAGGTCGGATTCACCGGCTCGACGGCCGTGGGGCGGGCGATCGGCGAGCTGTGCGGCCGCCACCTCCAGTCACCCTGCCTGGAGCTCGGTGGCAAGAACCCCATGGTGGTCATGGCCGATGCCGACCTCGACCTCGCCGTCGAGGGCGCGCTGTTCTCCGGGTTCGGTACGTCGGGCCAGCGCTGCACGTCGCTTGGGACCGTGTGGGTGCAGCGGCCGGTCTACGACGAGTTCCGCCGCCGCTTCGTCGCCGCGGTCGGGTCGGCGGCGGTCGGCGACCCGACCCAGGACGTCGTGTACGGGCCGATGATCTCCGAGCGCTACCTGGCCGCCCACGAGCGCAACCTCGAGCTCGTGCAGGCGCACCACACCGTGCACGGCTCGACAGGGGTGGGTCGGATCACCACGGCGAACCCGAGGGCCGGCTTCGTCGGGGACCCCGACCTCGGGGTCTTCGCGCACCCCACCATCGTCGAGGGGGTGCGGCCGGGCGACGCGCTGTACGACACCGAGACCTTCGGCCCCCTCGTCGGTCTCGGCGGGTTCGCCGACCTCGACGAGGCGCTGGCCCTGTCGAACGGACACGGGTACGGGCTGTCCTCGTCGATCTACACGAACGACCCGTCGTCGGTATGGCGGTTCCGCGCCGGGATCAGCGCCGGGATGGTCAGCGTGAACAACTCCACCTCGGGCGCCGAGGCGCACCTGCCGTTCGGCGGCAACGGCCGGAGCGGGAACGGGTCCCGGCAGTCCGGGATCTGGGTGCTCGACCAGTTCACCCGCTGGCAGTCGGTCAACTGGGACTATTCCGGACATTTGCAGAAGGCGCAGATGGACGTCGCCGCACCGGAATGGGATGCCACCTACCGGATCTGACGTCGCGCTATCCTCCTGCTGAGTCACCAGTCAGTCAGCGGGGGTTGTCGAGGAGGTCGTCGCGTTGAGCGGACCCGGCGTCAGCCTGCCCCACAGCCTCCTTCCGGCGCTCGCTGCCAAGCGGGCCGAGCTCGAGGCCGAGCTGGCCGTTCTGTCGGCGCCGACGACGGACGAGGGCGGCATCTCGTTCGGCAAGCGGGTCGGCGACGGCACGAGCATCGCGGTCGAGCGCATCACGCAGGTCGCCGCCCACGACGGGCTCGGCCTGCTGCTCACCGAGGTCATGCGCGCCCAGGACAAGGTGGCCGAGGGCACGTACGGCTGCTGCGACCGGTGCGGCACCGCGATCGCGCCCGAACGGCTGGCGGCACGCCCGTGGGCGACGCACTGCGTCACCTGCCCGCCGTCGCTGGGCCACTAGTGGCAGCCGCGGACCGAACCTTCGGCGTGCGCTCCGAGACGGCCCCGCTCCGCCGGGTCGTCACCGCCACGCCCGCCACGACGGGCGACTTCGCAGCTGCCGGCTGGCGACAGCCCGACACGGGCCTCCTGCTCGAGCAGCACGCCGCCTTCCGCGTGCTGCTGCAGTCGCTCGGGGTCGAGGTGCTCAACACCGTCGCGGAGGACGGCCTCGTCGACTTCACCTTCGTCCATGACTCGTGCTTCGTGGTCGGCGAGGGGTTCGTCCGCCTCGCGATGACCAAGCCCGTGCGGTCGCCCGAACCTCCGCTGCTGGCTGCGTTCCTCCGTGACGTCGCCTTGGTCCCGGAGGTCGGGGTCCTGACCGGAGCGGCGCACACCGACGGCGGCGACATGTTCTGGCTGGACGAGACGACGCTCGCGATCGGCCGCGGCTTTCGTACGAGCGCCGCCGCCGTGGAGCAGCTGGGTGCGCTCCTCGCACTAGAGGGCGCCCGCGTTCAGGCGTACGACCTCCCGGCCTGGCGCGGACCGGACCACGTGCTGCACCTGATGAGCGTCGTGTCCCTCGTGGCCGACGACCTGGCGCTCACCTACCCGCCCCTCGCGCCCGTACGGCTGCTGGAGGACCTCGCTGTCCGTGGGATCCGTACGCTCCCGGTGGACGATGCCGAGTTCGAGGACCAGGGCTGCAACGTCCTGGCCGTCCGTCCGGGCGTCGTCGTCATGACCGATGCCACGCCGCGTACCCAGGCCATGCTCGAGTCGGCCGGCGTCGAGGTGCACACGTACGCAGCGAGCGAGATCAACAAGGGCGACGGCGGGCCGACCTGCCTCACCCGCCCGGTGCTGCGCGGCTGACCCTTCGAGGGAACCGGATCAGCGCGGTGGGGCGTGCAGGATCTCGTGGTCGCGCCCCTCGCGGCGGGCGAGCGGCCGTGACCGCCGGGCGAACGTCTCCCAGCCGCAGCCGGCGCACTGCGCGACGATGAACGGCCCACGGTCGACGAGGCGGATCTTGTGCAGGACCTCGGCGGGGTCGAGGACGACGGGCCGGTCGTCGGGGACCGCACCACCCTTGGCCGCACCAGCGCCGGGGGAGGCCTCGAGCCGCTGATCGGTCATGGGCCCAAGGTACGTCCTGCCACGCCCGCGGGCTATTCCGATGAACCATCCGGACGGACCATGCAGCACCCCCGGTCGGCGTTCTAGCCTGATCGGGTGAAGCCGGACCTCAGTCTGCACGATGCGGACCAGCTCGAGGAGATCGAGCTGTATGGCGAGCTCGTCATCGCTGCGTCCAGCCACGACGGCCCGCTGACCGTCGCCGAGGTCGACGCCGTGCTCGGGGTCAAGCCACCGACTGGAGCCTGACCCCGGAGTCTGACCTCCGGGTAGGTATCCCGGTGCTGGCCCGGCCTCCGGCCCAGGTGCCCTAGCATCCTCCCGCAGCCATCGGTCGGCCATCCCGGGAGAAACCTGTGCGCCTCACCCCGCGTGATACGCGGTTCTACGGCATGTTCGCCGAGTCGGCGGGGCACCTGGTGACCGGGGCGGCACTCCTCTCCGAGCTGCTCGCAGCCGACCCGGCGTTGCGCGAACCGATCGCCGAACGCATGCGCGAGGCCGAGCACGCGGCCGACGAGACCACCCACCGGATCATGTCGACGGTCAACTCCACGTTCATCACGCCGTTCGACCGTGAGGACATCTACGCGCTCGCGTCCCGACTCGACGACGTCATGGACGCGATGGACGCTGCGGTGGACCTCGTCGTCCTGTACGCGATCGAGGAGCTGCCCGAGGAGTTCAGCGACCAGGTACGGGTCCTCGCCCGAGCCGCCGAGCTCACCGCCGAGGCGATGCCAAGGCTCCGGACGATGCGGCACCTCGCCGACTACTGGATCGAGATCAACCGGCTGGAGAACGAGGCCGACCGCACGCACCGCAGGTTCCTCGCCCGCATCTTCAACGGTGAGTACAAGGCGATGACGGTGATGAAGCTCAAGGACGTCGCGGAGGCGCTCGAGGAGGCGGCCGACGGGTTCGAGAAGATCGCCCACACCGTCGAGAGCATCGCGGTCAAGGAGTCCTGAGCGCGAGTGAGCCCAGAGTGAGCCCAGAGTGAGCCCAGAGTGAGCCCAGAGTGAGTTCCGTCGGCATCGTCGTGGTCATCGTGATGGCGATGGGCTTCAACTACACCAACGGATTCCACGACGCCGCCAACGCGATCGCCACCTCGGTGTCGACGCGGGCGCTGACGCCACGGGTCGCGCTGGCGATGGCTGCGGTGTTCAACCTGCTCGGCTCGTTCCTCGGCGCCAACGTGGCCAAGACCGTGGGCAGCGGGATCATCGCCCTGCCCACCGGTTCGTCCAGCCTGGTTGTCGTGTTCGCCGCGCTGTTCGGCGCCATCGGCTGGAACCTGCTCACCTGGTACTTCGGCCTCCCGTCGTCGTCGTCTCACGCGCTGATCGGTGGCCTCGTCGGCGCGGCGATCGGTTCTGGGACGACGGTGCTCTGGGCCGGCGTGCGCGACAAGGTCGTCATCCCGATGATCCTGTCGCCCCTCGCGGGGTTCGTGGGCGCCTACCTGGTGATGCTCGCGATCCTGTGGATCTTCCGGCACCGCAACCCCGGGCGGGTGTCACGCGGGTTCCGCATGGCCCAGACGGTGTCCGCGGCCGCCATGGCCTTCGGCCACGGCATCCAGGACGCGGCCAAGATCATGGGCGTGGTGGTCCTGGCGCTCAACGTCGGCGGCTACCAGACCAGCGACGCGATCCCGATCTGGGTCTTCTTCATGACGGCGGCGGTCCTCGCGGCGGGTACGTACTCGGGCGGCTGGCGGATCATGCGTACCCTCGGCCGGAAGATCATCCAGCTGGACCCG
>DAIPJR010000305.1:0-2107 GCA_036770165.1 Actinomycetes bacterium
GCACGAAGATAGCGTGCCGTCAGGGAAGGTCGCCCGGCCGCGCCGCCGGGCGCCGGGACCGGCTGTCCGCGACATCACGGCCTGGTCCCGCTCGAGGCCGACGCCAGGCCCCGATTCGAGCCGATGCTGCCGGGACCTTAGGCCTGGCTCAGTCGCCCCCCAGCTTCTCCCGCCAACCCTGCCCCTCGGAGGTTGGATGCCCGCCGCCCCGGCAGCCCTGCAGCGCACCGCCGCCGACGCGATCCCGGTCGGCTCGGGCGCGAACGACGTGCTGCGGCTCGCCATCGCGGTGGCCGCAACGTGAGTGGCCTTCGCCGCCGTCATCTACTCTCGGGTACGGGCGGCCCGGGTCGACCGCGAGGGTCGGCTCGAGAACGAGGCGCACCTGGCCTGAGGCCGCGCGGAGCGGGAGAGCGGTGGGTCCGATGAGGATCGCGAGCTACAACATCAAGTCGCTCCGCGAGGACCGCGCGGCGGTGGTCGCGGTACTGCAAGACCTCGACGCCGACGCGGTCGGCATCCAGGAGTCGACCCACTGGCCGGTGCGGCGCTGGCGCCTCGCCCGGCTCGCGCGTGATGCGGGGCTCGAGGTCGCGGTGACCGGCTGGGGTGCGCGGGAGACGTCGCTGCTGGTCCGGCCGGGTCTCGAGGTCACCGGGCGGCAGCGGATCCCGATGCCCTGGAAGATCGGTCGGACCCGGCGTGGGATCGCTGTGGCCACGGTGGCCGGCGTGCCCGTCATCGTCGTGCACCTGAGCCTCGACCCGGCCGAGCGGCAGCGGCACCTCACCATCATCCAGGGGGTGCTCACCCGCTACGGGCCGGAGCGCGTCGTCGTCGTCGGGGACCTGAACGAGGAGCCGGGTGGGGCCGGCTGGACGGCGCTCACCGCCCACCTCGCAGATGCCGCGGCCCACGCCGGTCCGACCTTCCCGTCGGCGAACCCGGGCCAGCGGATCGACGCGATCCTGGTCGGCGCGCGGCACCGGGTCATCAAGAGCCGGGTTCGACACGATCAGGTGACCGGCCTCGCCAGCGACCACTGCCCTCTCTACTGTGACATCACCCCCGACGACATCACCCCCACCGACAGCACCCCGGTCGACGCCGAACGGACCCACCGATGACCGAGCTCGATCAGTCGCACGGCGTCGGCCGCGATCGCCTCCTGATCGACTCGCTGCGCGGCGACCTCACGGCGGCGTCCTTCACGGTGCCCGCAGTCGAGTCGCTCCTCGGTCCGCTCGCTTCCGCCGCGCTCGGCCGGGAGCAGTCGCTCGCCGCACTGCGCGCCACCGATCGCCCGGGGGATCTCGCCACCCTCGTGCGGCTCTTCGTGCTCGGGGCCAAGGTGGCGCGGGACGAGCTGGACCACGCCTTGCCCCGTCTCGGGACCGCGGGCGCGGAGCACCTCGGTCTGGTCACCAGCGCCGGCCGCGAATCGGGCGACGCTGTTCGCGCCGACGTCGACCTGCGGCCCTACCAGGTGCTCGACGCCGCGGGTGAGGTCACCTGGTGGCTCGCTTCCGACCAGGGTGAGCTGGCAACCGGCGAGGCGCTGCAGGCTGACCATGTGCTCGGCGTCGGCGCCGCCTCGGTGACGCTCGCCCAGGTCACCATCCGGGAACCGCGGGAACGCGCTCTCGACCTCGGCACCGGGTGCGCGATCCAGGCCTTGCAGGCGTCCCGGCACTGCCGCAGCGTCGTGGCGACGGACACGTCACGTCGCGCCCTGTCCTTCGCGGCGTTCAACGCGGCCCTCGCCCACGTCGACCTGGACCTGCGGGCCGGTTCGATGCTCGCTCCGGTGCGCGGGCAGACCTTCGACCTGGTGGTGTCCAACCCGCCGTTCGTCATCACCCCCGGCGCAGTCCACGACGCGGGGGTGCCCCGGTTCGAGTACCGCCAGACGGAGGCCGCCGGCGACGACGTCGTGAGCGACCTGGTGCTCCGGGTGGGCACCGTCCTCGCCCCGGGAGGTGTCGCGCAGCTGCTCGGCAACTGGGAGTTCTGGCGCGGCGAAGGCTGGCAGGACCGGATCGGCTCCTGGGTCGACGCGTGCGGTCTCGACGCGGGGGTGATCCAGCGGGAGGTGCTCGATCCGGCG
>DAIPJR010000120.1:0-6554 GCA_036770165.1 Actinomycetes bacterium
TACCTCGCGTACCACCTCGGAGCGAGCAAGTTCTACCTGATCGCGTACGCCCTGGTGTTCCTCGTCGTGATGCTGCTGCTGCCGAGAGGCATCCTCCCGACCATCAACGACCGGCTGCGTCGTCGCCGTCGAGCGCAGGGCCAGCGAGACGCGGACAGAGCCGACGAGGTGACGCTGCCGCCCAGCAAGGCGGAGTCTGCGGCGCAACGGTCGATCGCGCTCCCCGGCGGTGGTCGGGCATGAGCGGGCTGCTGGAGGTCCAGGGGATCAGCAAGCGCTTCGGCGGCGTGCGTGCTGTCGACGAGTGCTCGTTGCGGGTCGACGAGGGCACGCTGACCGGGCTCATCGGGCCCAACGGGTCGGGCAAGACCACTGTGTTCAACATCGTGACCGGCTACCTCAAGGCGGACGCCGGCCGGGTCCGCTTCGCCGGGCGGGACGTGACCGGGAAGGACCCCGGTCAGCTCTACCGGCAGGGGCTGACCCGCACGTTCCAGCAGGCGCGGGTGTTCCCGCAGCTGACCGTCCTCGAGAACCTCGCGGTCGCCGTCGGCTACAGCTGGGCGCAGCTGTTCACCCGGCGCATCGGCCGGCAGGACCGGGAGCGAGCATCGACCCTGCTCGAGGAGTTCACGCTCACCAAGGTCGCCGACCTGCAAGCCGCGGAGCTCTCGTACGGCCAGCGCAAGCTGCTGGAGTTCGCGGCCGTCCTGATGAGCTCGCCCCGGCTGGTGATGCTCGACGAGCCCACGGCCGGGGTGAACCCGGTGCTCATCGACACCATGGAGCGGCACATCCGCGAGCGGCAGGAAGCGGGCGTGACGTTCCTCATCGTCGAGCACGACATGTCGTTCGTCATGCGGCTGTGCGACCCGGTCGTGGTGCTCGAGGCCGGGCGGCCCATCTTCGCGGGCCCGCCGCACGAGGCGCAGACCAACCCGGCAGTCCTCGACGCCTACCTGGGGGGCTGAGCCCGTGGCGAGCATCCTCCAGCTGCGTGGCGTCGTCGCAGGTTACGGCGCCGGCGACATCCTCAAGGGCGTCGACCTCGACGTCGAGGGCGGCTGCATCACCTGCCTGATCGGCCCGAACGGCGCCGGCAAGTCCACGGTGCTGAAGACGGTCAGCGGGCTGCTCCGACCCCGTACAGGGACCGTGACCTTCGAGGGCGAAGAGATCAGCAGATGGAGCCCCAAGGCCCGGCTGAAGCGCGGGATCGTGCACGTGCCGCAGGAGCGCAGCCTCTTCCCGGGGATGTCGGTCTGGGACAACCTGCTCATGGGCGGGTACCTGCTCGACGATGCCGCGGTGCTGAAGTCGCGGCTCGAGCAGGCAGTCGAGGCCTTCCCGCTGTGCCGCGCGCGGGCGAAGGAGCAGGCCGGGTCCCTCTCCGGCGGGGAGCAGAAGCAGGTCGAGCTGGCTCGCACGCTGGTCCTGGACCCGCGGATCATCCTGCTCGACGAGCCCTCCATCGGCCTCGACCCGAAGTCTCGCCAGCTGGTCTTCCGCAGCATCCAGTCGCTCTCGGCAGCTGGCCGCACCGTCCTGCTCGTCGAGCAGAACGCGCGCTCCGGGCTCGCCGCCTCGCACTTCGGCGCCGTCCTCGAGGCCGGTCGGGTCCGGCTCGTCGACAGCGGGGCCAGCCTGCTCGACAACCCGGAAGTCGCCCGGCTCTACCTCGGTGCGGCCGCGCACCCCACCAGCACACCGACCGTCACCTCGACTCCTGGGATGAGGACCACCTGATGAGCACTCCCGCCACCCGCGTCGGCTGGATCGGAACTGGCCGTATGGGACATGCCATCGCGCGGCGTCTCCTGCTGGCTGGCCAGGACGTCCACGTCTGGAACCGCACTCGCTCCAAGGCCGAGGACCTCACGGCGGACGGCGCGACAGTCGTCGACCGCGTCGCGCAGCTGGCCGACCGCGACGTGGTGTTCGCGATGGTCGCGGCCGACGCAGACCTGCTCGAGGTCACGCTGGGCGAGGGCGGCCTGCTCCGCCAGGCGACGGCACCGCGCGTCCTCGTGGACTCGAGCACCGTGTCGGCGGCCACGTCGGACGAGGTTCGAGCCGCCGCCCTCGAGCGTGGGTGCGTGCTGCTGGCGGCCCCCGTGAGCGGGAACGCGAAGGTGGTCAAGGCCGGTCGGCTCACCGTCGCGGTCTCCGGCCCGCACGAGACGTTCCTCTCGGTCGAGCACCTGCTGGCCTGCTACGGCAAGTCCGTGACGTACGTCGGCGAGGACGACCTCGCCCGGCTGGTGAAGCTGGCCCACAACGTCTTCCTCGGAGTGGTGGCCCAGTCGCTCGCGGAGGTCACGGTCCTCGCGGAGAGCGGGGGGATCTCCCGCGCGGCGTTCCTCGAGTTCATCAACGACTCGGTGCTCGGCTCGGTGTTCACCCGGTACAAGAGCCCGGCGTTCGTGAACCTCGACCTGACTCCGACCTTCACGTCCACGTTGCTGCAGAAGGACTTCGAGCTCGCGCTCGCGGCAGCGCGCGACCTCCACGTACCGCTGCCCGTGGCGGCGCTGGCGCACCAGATGGTCGCCAACGCGGTCGGGCGGGGGCACGGCGACGAGGACTTCGCCGCGCTGCTCGTGGAGCAGGCGCGGAGCGCCGGGATGGAGCTCGCCCCCGAAGGCGTCGACGTGCCCGACGGCCTGTCCCAGGCCCAGACCCTCGCCGCGGCCGGCTGACGATGACCGAGCTGCAGCCGATCCCGCCGAGCCCCGGCGTGATGGGCGTCGACTTCGAGGAGCGCGTCGACTTCGGACGGCTGCGCACGTACCGACTGGCCCGGGCCCGCGCCGCCCTCGAGGCGTCGGAGCTGGGTGCGCTCCTGCTGTTCGACATCAACAACATCCGGTACGTGTCCGCGACCATGATCGGTGAGTGGGCACGCGACAAGGTGGCTCGCTACACGCTGCTGACGCGTGACGGCGACCCGATCGTGTGGGACTTCGGCTCGGCAGCCAAGCACCACAAGCTGTTCGCGCCGTGGATCAACCCCGACGACAGCCGGGCCGGGATGCTCGGGCTACGTGGTGCGGTCGCGCCGGACGCCGGGCTGATCTCGTCGGCGGTCGCGGAGATCAGGTCGATCCTGGTCGAACGCGGGCTGGCGGCATCCCCGTTGGGCGTCGACATCGCGGAGACGCCGATGTTCCTCGAGCTGCAGCGCGCCGGGCTCGAGGTCCGCGACGCGCAGCAGGTGATGCTGGACGCCCGGCTGATCAAGTCGCCGGACGAGCTCATGCTCCTCTCGACCGCGGCCGCGATGGTCGACGGCGTCTACCAGGACATCACCGAGGCCCTCAAACCAGGCGTGCGCGAGAACGAGATCGTCGCGCTGGCCAACAAGCGGCTGTACGAGATGGGTTCCGACGACGTGGAGGCCATCAACGCCGTCTCGGGCGAGCGCTGCAACCCGCACCCGCACAACTTCACCGACCGCATGGTCCGCCCGGGCGACCAGGTCTACTTCGACATCATCCAGTCGTTCAACGGCTACCGGACCTGCTACTACCGGACCTTCGCCGTGGGCCGCTCCACGCCGGCGCAGCGAGATGCGTACACGAAGGCGCGCGAGTGGATCGATGCCGCGATCGAGCTGGCCCGGCCGGGAGTGACGACCGACCAGATCGCGCGGCTGTGGCCGGCGGCGACCGAGTACGGGTTCGAGAACGAGATGGCGGCGTTCGGCCTGCAGTTCGGGCACGGGCTCGGCCTCGGGCTGCACGAGCGGCCGATCATCTCCCGGCTGACGTCGCTCGAGCACCCGGTCGAGCTGCAGGCGGGCATGGTGTTCGCGCTCGAGACGTACTGCCCCGCCACGGACGGCCGGTCGGCGGCACGCATCGAGGAGGAGGTCGTCGTGACGGCGGACGGTCCCGCGGTGCTCACGCTCTTCCCGGCCGAGAAGCTGTTCGTCACCAACCCGTACTGATACCCGTACCGCCCAAGGAGGACGCCTGATGTCGGCAGTCTCGGACCACCCGCGGACCCGCACCGGACCGCCAGGGATCGACCCCGCGCTGCTCGACCGGCCCGAGGGCACCGTCGACAGGGAGACGTCGCTCGCCCTCTACCGGCAGCAGGTGCGGATGCGCCGCTTCGAGAAGCGGGCCTACGACCTGTTCATGCAGAGCCTCGTGAAGGGGACCAGTCACCTGTCGCTGGGGATGGAGGCGGTCGCCGCCGGTTTCGGGACGGCGATGCAGCCCGGTGACTGCACGTTCGCGACCTACCGCGGACATGCCCACACCCTCGCTCGAGGCAGCTCGATGACCGGCGTCATGGGCGAGCTGCTCGGTCGCGACAACGGGTTGCTGCACGGCAAGGGCGGCTCGATGCACCTCACCGACGTCGAGCACGGCGTCATGGGTTCGTACGCCATCATCGGCGCCCACCTGACGATCGCGCTGGGCGCCGCATGGTCGGCTCAGTACCAGGGGCGCCCGGATGTTGCCGTCGCGTTCTTCGGCGACGGCACCACGAACATCGGGGCCTTCCACGAGGCGCTGAACTTCGCCGTCGTGTGGCAGCTGCCGGTCGTCTTCGTCTGCGAGAACAACCTCTACATGGAGTACACGCCGATCGCATCAGTGACGGCGGTCGCGCAGCCGGCCGCCGACCGTGCCGGTGCGTACGGCCTGGAGCGGGTCCTGGTCGACGGCAACGACGCGGACGCGGTCTACCTGACCGCGCGCAAGTACCTCGGCCGTGCGCGCGAGGGCGGTGGACCGGCGCTGGTCGAGGCGTACACGTACCGGACGAGCGGCCACTCGCGCGCGGACCCGGGCAAGTACAAGCCGGCCGAGGAGGTCGCGGCCTGGGCCGACTACGACCCGATCGACCTGTACCGAGAGCGCTTGCTGGCCGCTGGTGTGGCGGAGGACGAGCTCGTCGCGATCGAGGCGGAGGCAGACCGGGACGTCGACGAGGCGACCGAGGCGGCGAAGGCGTCTCCACCCCCTTCGAGCGAACGGCTGATGACGAACGTGTGGGCAGACGGAGGTTCGGCATGGCGGAACTGACCTACCGGGCCGCGGTCGCCCGCGGCATCGCGCAGGAGATGGCCAGGGACGAGAACGTCGTGTTCCTCGGCGAGGACGTGGCCGCCGCGGGCGGTGTCTTCAAGGCGACCGGGGGCCTGCTCGAGCAGTTCGGCCCCCGAAGGGTTCGGGACACGCCGATCTCGGAGCAGGCGATCCTGGGCGCCGCCATGGGCGCCGCGATGACCGGCCTGCGTCCCATAGCCGAGATCATGTTCTCGGACTTCTTCGCGGTCTGCTGGGACATCGTGGCGAACGAGATCGCGAAGAGCCGGTACATGACCGACGGCCAGGTCTCGTTCCCGCTCGTCATCCGCTCCGGTAACGGAGGCGGGCTGCGGTTCGGCGCCCAGCACTCGCAGTCGGTGGAGAACTGGGCGATGGCCATCCCCGGCATCAAGGTGGTGGCGCCCTCGACGCCCACCGACGTCGTCGGGCTGCTCGCGGCCGCGGTCCGCGACCCGGACCCCGTGCTGTTCTTCGAGCACAAGGGTCTCTACGCGGCGAAGGAGGACGTGCCGGACGGGGAGATCGTCGACACGCTCGGTACGGCCAAGGTGCTGCGCCAGGGCGGCGACGCCACCATCGTCGCGCTGGCCGCCATGGTGCCGAAGGCGTTGGCGGCGGCGGAGCAGCTGGCAGCGGTCGGCATCGACGCGACGGTCGTCGACGTGCGCAGCCTCGTTCCGCTCGACACCAGGACCATCCTCGCCGAGGTCGCGCGCACCGGACGGATGTTCACCGTCGAGGAGAACCCGCGGCTGTGCGGCTGGGGGGCCGAGCTCGTCTCGATCGTGTCCGAGGAGTGCTTCTGGGACCTCGACGGGCCCATCGTCCGCATCACCACCCCGCACATCCCGCTGCCGTCGGCGGACGCGCTCGAGGACCTGGCGATCCCCTCGGTCGAGCGGATCACGGAGACGATCCACAAGGCGATGCAGGCGTGACGGCGGTGGAGGCTGCCGTGGACGGCACGACCGACGGGACGACCGACGGCACGACCGACGGTGCGGGCGACGCGTCGCGGGCCGTCCCGGACTGGGTGCCGCGCGACCTGATGATCGGAGGTCGTCTCGTCGCCGGCGGCGATCGTCTCCGGATCCAGGTGAGCGACCCGGCGACCGGCGCCGTCATAGCCGACGTGGCTGACGGCAGCGTGACGGACGGCCTCAAGGCCGTGTCGGAGGCCCACGGGGCGCTCGCAGCGTGGTCCTCGACGCCGCCGCGCGCCAGGGCGGAGATCCTGCGTCGTGCGTTCGACCTCATGACGGAGCGGGCCGAGGACCTGGCACGGCTGATCGTGCTGGAGAACGGGAAGGCGCTCCCCGACGCGCGCGGGGAGGTCGCCTACGCGGCGGAGTTCTTCCGCTGGTACGCGGAGGAGGCCGTGCGTGCGGTGGGTGGCGTGCAGACGGCACCCTCGGGTGCCAACCGCATCCTGGTCGTACGGCAGCCGATCGGCGTGTGCGTGCTCGTGACGCCGTGGAACTTCCCGGC
>DAIPJR010000306.1:0-2088 GCA_036770165.1 Actinomycetes bacterium
TGCGCCGGTCGGCTCCGGAACGACCCGATCGCTCCGATACCCCGGCGCCCGCCCCATCAGCGCCTCCCGTGGTCATCGGCCGGATCGAGGTGCACGTGGATTCACCTGCGGCACAGGCGGATCCGTTCGCCGGCTGTCGGGTCGTGGCGGCCGGTCTCACGGCACGGCGGGGAGGTGGCTGGTGAGCCTGTTCACGCCCGGTCCACCCGTCATCGCCGGGGTCGACGAGGTGCTGCGCGTCCTCACGACCGAGGCCATGAAAGGCCTCGCCAGCCCGGTCGGAGTGAGCGTGGGACCGCTCGACCGGCCGGTCGGCGGTGCCCGGCTCAACTGGTTCCTCTACCGGATCGAGCCGTCCGCGGCATACATGAACATGGAGTCCCCCGTGAGCGGCTGGCGCACCCGCCGCGGTCACCCACCCCTCGCCCTCACCCTGCGCTACCTGCTCTCCGCCGACCCCGGCGAGCTCAGCGCCGACGGCACCGAGGACGACGTCATCCACGCCGGTCTCTCCGCGGTCATGTCGGCGCTGCACGACAACGGGATCTTCGGCATCGACACCCCCGTCGCGACGGGGCCGGACCGGTCGGTGGGAGACGTCGCGACGGCGCTCGTCGGGATGATCGAGCCCTTGCGCCTCAGCCCCGACCCGCTCGCCATCGAGACGATGACGGCGCTCTGGAACACCGGCTCGCACGCCTTGCGTCTCTCTGTCGGGTATTCCGTGAGCCTTGTGACCGTGCCCCCGCAGACGCCGTTCGTCGCCGGGCCGCCAGTCCAGGTGCGTCGCGTCGGCGTCGCGCCGGCCCTCATACCGGTCGTGGCCGCGGTCGCCCCCTCGACCGTGTTCTTCGACGAGCCCATGGCCATCCGCGTCCGCGGCCTCACCGATGCCCGGCGGGTCACCCTCGGACGGCTGGCGGGCGACCCCGACGACCCCACGGACGGCCGGCCGGACCCCCTGCACACGCACAGCACCGGCCCGTGGACCCTGCCGGCGTCGCCCACCGACGACGGCCTGCTCGTCCACCTCCCGAACGACGCGATCGTCGCGGGCCAGCGCCCACTCGTCGTGACGAACCTCACCGACGGCCTGCCTGCCGGCAGCGGCCACGCGATGGTCACCGTCGTGCCGGTCGTCGTGTCGGCATCCGCCGCACTCCAGGCCGGGGTCGACGTCACCCTCACCGTCCAGCACGCGACCGCCGACGGCGAGGTGTTCTTCGGCAGCACCTCGGTCCCGTATGCCGTGCTCACCCCGACGACCGTCAAGGCGACCGTCGCCCCCTTGCCGGCGACAGGAACGGTCGCGGTGAGCCTGCGGGCCGGGACGATCAGCGGGCCTGTGACCCAGCTGGCGGTGGCGCCATGACGACGACCGCCGCTCGGACCCCGGTCGAGCCGGCCATCGCGGCGTTGGACGCCGCGCCCGATGAGCGGGACGAGCGGCTGCTCGCCTGGCGAGACGTCCTTGTCGAAGCGGCGACGGCTGCCCTGCGTACCTATCGGTCGGCGTGGTCCGCCAACGACCTCGACGACGCGGCCCGGGCCACCGCCGGGGTGGGCGCCCTGGACGGGCAGTCAGCACTGGAGCCAGATCTCCCTTTGGGTGGGATGGTTCCTGGGGCGGGCCCTTCCGCGGCAGGGAGGGGGCGACCGCGCACATTCCACGACGTACTCCCGCCAGGCGGCACCCTCGCCGCGACCGTCAACGCGGCCGGGCTGACGCCGGGCGAGGAGGCCCTGCTCGCTGCCGCGTGGTGGACTGCCGTCGACCCGCAGCTTGCCGTCGTCTTCGGCTGCCTTCATGACGACAGCCGCCGGAGGTGGGCGACACCGGCCACGGTCCGGCTGGCCCTGACCCGGCTGGGTGTCGACGTCCCCGTCGTCGTCGACGACTGCTCCTCGCTCGTCCGCCCGGGGCTGCTCGACCCCGCCCCGGGGCCGGGTCATCCGCTGACCCTCACGGCCGCCGCAGCCGACCTGCTGTCGGGCAACGTCTGGGCTCTGCCCGCGACAACCGCGACCGCACCACGGCTGGCCTCGGTGGCCGACCGGCTCGCCGACCTCGTCGCCGGGGGCGGTCGC
>DAIPJR010000121.1:0-4209 GCA_036770165.1 Actinomycetes bacterium
TCCTTGTCCATCGCGGCCGCGCTGGCGAAGACACCAGGGCCCACGTAGGGCACCCCGGCCAGCTCCAGCAGCCCCTGGATGGTGCCGTCCTCGCCGTAGGGCCCGTGGAGGACCGGGAAGACCACGTCGACAGCACCCAGCGCCTCGGGTACCTGCCCCGGGTCGGAGATGACGAGGGCCGCCGCGGTCGGGTCGCCGGCGAGCACGACGGAGCTGCCCGTCGGGTCGACCGAGGGCAGCACGCCCGACTCGATCACCAGGCGGTCCGGGTCGTCGGCGGCCAGCACCCACCGGCCGTCCACCCCGATGCCGATCGGTACGACGTCGTACCGGTCGCGGTCGATCGCGCGGAGCACGCTGCCCGCGCTGACGCAGGAGATCGCGTGCTCGCTGCTGCGGCCGCCGAAGACCACGGCTACGCGCGGCTTGCGGGGCGGGGGCGGCGCGTTCATCCTCGCGACCCTACCGGGCGGCATACTGCAGGACGTGTCCTCTCCCACCGGCGCCGGCGGCCACGATGCCGAGCGCACCGTCTCCCCCGCCACCTTGTCCCCCGCCACCCTGGCCGTTGTCGCGGGCCGGCCGGCCCGGGTCCCCGACGCGCCGTTCAACGAACCGGTCACGTTCGCCTCGACGTACAACGCCGGCGGGGTGCTCGAGTACGGCCGGTACGGGAACCCGACCTGGTCGGCGTTCGAGGAGGCGATCGGCGCCCTCGAGGGCGGCCAGGCGCGCGCCTTCGCTTCTGGCCTCGCCGCGATCTCGGCCGTCCTGTCGCTGCTGCCCGAGGGCGCCGTGATCGTCGCGCCGGACAACGCGTACTCGGGGACGCGGTCGCAGATCGACGAGCGGGTGGCGGCCGGGCGGGCCACGGTCCGCCTCGTGGCGGTCGACGACTCCGCAGCCGTCGCCGCGGCGACGGTGGGGTCGGACATGGTGTGGCTCGAGTCGCCGACCAACCCCAACCTCGACGTCGCCGACCTGGACGCGGCGGCCCGGGCCTGTGCCGCGGCGGGCGCGCTCCTCGCCGTCGACAACACCTTCGCCACACCCGTGCTCCAACGGCCGTTGGAGCACGGCGCCGACATCGTCGTCCACAGCGCGACCAAGCTCATCGCCGGCCACTCCGACGTCGTGCTCGGTGTCGTGGTCACCCGCGACGAGACCCTGCTCGCCCGCATCGACACGCACCGGCGGCTGCACGGGGCGATCCCCGGTCCGATGGAGGCCTGGCTGGCGTTGCGCGGCCTGCGTACCCTCGCGCTCCGCGTCGAGCGAGCTCAGTCCAACGCGACCGACCTCGCGAAGCGGCTCACCGCGGACCCGAGGGTCGACAACGTCCGCTACCCCGGCTTCGGCGCGATGGTGTCGATCGAGGTGGCCGGTGGCGCCGACGCGGCCGACGCGCTGGCCGGCAACGTGCGGCTCTGGAGCCACGCCACGAGCCTCGGCGGTGTCGAGTCCAGCCTCGAACGCCGCCGCCGGTGGCCGTCGGAGAGCGACGCCGTCAGCGACTCCCTCGTCCGCCTGTCGGTCGGCATCGAGGACGTCGAGGACCTGTGGGCCGACCTGGCGCAGGCTCTCGGCTAGCCGGTCCGGCTACTCGGACTTCGCATCCCGGGTCATCAGCATCCGCGCCATCTCCCGGGGCGCCAGCCCCTCGTGCACGGCCTGGACCACGGCGTCGGTGATGGGCATGTCGACGCTGCGCGACACAGCCATCTCCAGGATCGGGCGGCAGCTCTTCACGCCCTCGCAGGTCTGCTTCATCGCTGCCGTGGCCTCAGCCGGCGTCATGCCCTGCCCGAGGTTGAAGCCGAAGGTCCGGTTGCGCGACAGCGGAGAGCTGCAGGTCGCCACGAGGTCACCGAGGCCGGCGAGGCCGGCGAACGTCAGCGGGTCCGCACCCATCGCGACGCCCAGGCGGGTCATCTCGGCCAACCCTCGGGTGATCACGGAGGCCTGAGCGTTCTCGCCGAAACCAAGGCCGGCAGCGACCCCGTTGGCCAGGGCGATGACGTTCTTGACCGCGCCACCCAGCTCGGTCCCGACGACATCGGTGTTGGTGTACGGCCGGAAGTAGGCCGTGAGGCAGGCCTGCTGCAGCCGCTTCGCGTTCGTCTCGTCGGTGCACGCCACGACGGTCGCGGCAGGCTGCCGTTGCATGATCTCGCGGGCCAGGTTGGGACCCGACACGATCGCCACCCGGTCGGAGTCGACGTCGGCCACCTCGCGGACGACCTCGCTCATCCGCTTCGTCGTACCGAGCTCGATGCCCTTCATCAGACTCACCAGGACCGCGCCGGACGGTACGAGCGGCACCCACCGGGCGAGGTTGGGTCGCAGCACCTGCGACGGGATGGCCAGCACCACGAAGTCGGCGTCGCGCATGGCCTCCGCCGCGTCGCCGGTGGCCCACAGCGTCCGCGGCAGCTCGATCCCCGGGTGGTAGGCGGGGTTCTGGTGGATGCGGTTGATCTCGGCAGCAAGGTCGGCGTCCTTGCCCCAGAGCACGACCTCCGTACCCGCGTCGGCCAGGACCATCGCGAAGGCGGTCCCCCACGAGCCGCTGCCCATGACTGCTGCCTTGGTCATCGCGTCATCGTCCTTCCTTGCGGCCCGGTGCCCGCCGCTTGCCGTCCAGCTGGTACTGCACGTGCGCGTTGCCCGTGCCCGCCCGCCCGCCTTCGCGCGGGTCGACGCGGACCGGTGGTGCCTGCTCGCCGCGGATGTCCTCGACGAGCGCTGTGACCGCGGCCATGATCCGTTCGGTGGCCTCGTGCAGCGCCTGCGAGCTCGGGGCGACGCCCGGGTCAGGCTCGAGGTCGGAGAGGTCGACCGGCGGTCCCAGCCGGACCTGCATCGTCTTGCGGGGCACCAGGTGCGGCCGTTTCGAGTACGGCGCCAGCAGGTCCTGCGGTCCCCAGGCCGCCATGGGCAGCACCGGGCACCCGGTCGTGAGGGCGATGCGGGCGGCACCGGTCTTGCCCGCCATGGGCCACAGCCTCGGGTCGCGGGTCAAGGTGCCCTCGGCGTAGACGACGACGCACTCCCCGGCCCGGACCGCAGCCACCGCGTCGCGCAGCGAGTGGCCGGCCTCGTGGGTCTCCCGGTAGACCGGGATCTGCTTGGCCCCCTTCAAGATCCGGCGTACGAAGAAGACGTCGAACAGCGAGGCCTTGGCCAAGAACCTGGGCAGCCGGCCCTGGTCGTACAGGTAGTGCGCGACGACGAGCGGGTCGGCGTGGGACACGTGGTTCGGGACCACGACGACGCCGCCCTCGCGCGGGAGGTAGTCGGTCCCTCGCCAGTCGCGACGGGTCGTGAGTGTCAGCAGCGGGCGCAGGATCGAAGCGGCGAACGCGTACGCGGGCTCCTGCTTGCGTCGCGCCATCCGTCCATCCTCCCGCCGCCCCATCCTTGTGTCGAGGCGGCGACCTCTAGGGCCGCAGCAGGGGATGGCAGGATCGTCGGCATGGGCGACTGGGTTCTCGTCATCCCGGTCAAGCGGCTGTCGATCGCGAAGTCCCGGCTCGAGTCCTTCGCGGGTCGGCACCGGGCTGCGCTGGCTCTGGCGTTCGCCGCCGACACCCTCGCCGCGGCCGCCGCCACCCGGGGCGTCCGCGGCGTGGCCGTCGTGACCGACGAGCCGGACATCGCCGAGCTCGCGCGGGCCCACGGCCTGCTGGTCGTCGGCGACGAGCCTGACGCCGGCCTGAACCCGGCTCTCGTCCACGGTGCCGCGATCGCCCTCGCACGCTGGCCGGGCGCCATGGTGGCGGCGCTCTCCTCGGACCTGCCCGCGCTTCGGCCCGCGGAGCTGGCCCTGGCGCTGGGCCTGGCGGCGGAGCCCCCTCAGACGTTCGTGGCGGACACGGCTGGCACGGGGACGACACTGCTTGCTGCGCAAGGCCTCCCGTCGTTCTTGCCGCAGTTCGGCCCGGCGTCCGCGACCGCGCACCGCAGGTCAGGCGCGCACGAGCTCACTTCCCCCGGGCTGGCCTCGGTCCGCCGCGACGTCGACACCGAGCAGGACCTGTACGAGGCCGTGGCCCTCGGCCTCGGACCGGCCTCGGCGGCCGTCGTCGCCCGCATCGCCCACTAGCTCCCGTACAGCCCCCCCACCACCACCCCTACCCGCGTTGACCCCACCCGCGTTGATCATGGAGTTGTTGGGGGATTCCCTTGATCGACTCCCCCAACAAGTCC
>DAIPJR010000121.1:4219-6381 GCA_036770165.1 Actinomycetes bacterium
GCCGGCCCGGTCCCCCTGGACGGGGTACCGGGCCGGTACGTACCGATCGGAGCAGGCAGTGCCTGCCGTTCGATCAGGCCTTCTTGGCCACCCGCTTGGCCGGCGCCTTCTTGGCCGGCGCCTTCTTGGCCGGCGCAGCCTTCTTGACCGCAGCCTTCGCCGGAGCCGCCTTCTTCACAGCCGCCTTGGCGGGCGCGGCCTTCTTCACAGCCGCCTTGGCCGGCGCGGCCTTCCGTACGACCGCCTTGGCGGGCGCGGCCTTCTTCACAGCAGCCTTGGCCGGCGCCGCCTTCTTCACAGCCGCCTTGGCGGGCGCCGCCCTCTTCACAGCCGCCTTGACGGGCGCGGCCTTCTTGACCGCGGCCTTGACCGCAGCAGTCTTGGCCGGAGCCGCAGCAGCGACCTTGGAGAGCTTCTTGGCGCCGCTGACGACAGCCTTGAGATCTGCGCCCGGACGGAACTTCGGGATGTGGGTCTTCTTCACGCGCACGGTCGCCCCGGTACGCGGGTTGCGTGCCGTACGAGCGCCGCGCTCGACCTTCTCGAAGATGCCGAAACCGGTGATCGCCACCTTCTCCCCGGCGACGACAGCGCGCGTGATGGTGTCCAGCAGCGCGTCGACGCTGGTCTGGGCCTCTCTCTTGCCGACGCCGAGCTTGCCGGCGAGAGCGTCGATGAGCTCGCTCTTGTTCACTGCTTCTCCTCGCGAAAGTCTGATCGCCGAGCCCTTGCTCGGCTCAGGGCGACGCTATGCGCAAACGGACGCGGAGACAAACACCTGGCGACCAGTTCGTCCTTGTGTCGCAACAGATTTTCAGGACACCGACGTCGTCCTGGGCAGGAATGACGGTCGTGAAGACTCGAATTCGGTGATGTCCGGCTCGTGCCGCAGGGTCAGACCGATGTCGTCGAGGCCCTCCATCAGCCGCCAGCGGGAGTAGTCATCGAGGTCGAAGGGCACCACGACAGCGGCCCAGCGCACCTCGCGCGCGGCCAGGTCCACCGTCACTTCGAGCGTCGGGTCGGCCTCCGTGGCAGCCCAGATCTGCTCGACCTGCTCGGCCGGCAGCTCGACCGTGAGCAGCCCTCCCTTCAACGAGTTGCTGCGGAAGATGTCGGCGAACCGCGGCGAGACGACGACGGTGAAGCCGTAGTTCTGCAATGCCCACACCGCGTGCTCGCGCGACGAGCCGATGCCAAAATCGGGGCCCGCCACCAGGATCGTGGCTCCGGCCCGCTCTGGACGGTTGAGGACGAAGTCCGGGTCCTGCCGCCAGGAGACGAACAACCCGTCCTCGAACCCGGACCGGCTGACCCGTCTCAGGTAGACAGCGGGGATGATCTGGTCGGTGTCGACGTTGCTGCGGCGCAGCGGGACGACCCGACCGGTCTGCGTGACGAACGGTTCCATCAGGACTCCTGCGAGACTAGGTCGGCCGGCGACGCGAGGTGGCCGAGGACGGCTGTGGCAGCGGCGACCTGCGGCGACACCAGGTGGGTGCGACCGCCCTTGCCCTGGCGGCCCTCGAAGTTGCGGTTGGACGTCGAGGCGCTGCGTTCTCCCGGGCCGAGCTGGTCGGCGTTCATGCCGAGGCACATCGAGCAACCCGCGCCCCGCCACTCGGCGCCCGCGGCGATGAACACACGGTCAAGTCCCTCGGCCTCGGCGGCCAGGCGTACGCGCACCGACCCCGGGACCACGAGCATCCGTACCGACCCGGCCACGTGCCGACCCTCGAGGACGCCGGCAGCAGCACGCAGGTCCTCGAGCCGGCCGTTGGTGCACGAGCCGAGGAAGACGGTGTCGACGGCGATGTCCCGCAACGGCATGCCGGCCCGAAGGCCCATGTAGTCGAGGGCGCGCTCGGCCGCCGCACGATCCATCGGATCGGTGTACGAGGTCGGGTCGGGCACCGTCGACGCGATCGGAGCACCCTGCCCCGGGTTCGTGCCCCACGTGACGAAGGGGGTCAGCGTCGTGGCGTCGACGACCACCTCGTGATCGAAGACCGCGTCGTCGTCGGTCGCGAGTGTCCGCCACCAGGCGACGGCGTCGTCCCAGTCGCTCCCCTGCGGGGCGTACGGCCGGCCGGACAAGAAGGCGAAGGTCGTCTCGTCGGGCGCGATCATCCCGGCTCGGGCCCCGGCCTCGATCGACATGT
>DAIPJR010000122.1:0-1432 GCA_036770165.1 Actinomycetes bacterium
TGGGTCGACCTCCAACCCCGTCGTTGCCTTCCCCCGGCGATTCGTGACCTGACCTGACCGAGTCGAGTCGAGTCGAGCGAGTCGAAAGGAGGAGCCGATGACCCGGCGCTACGGCGACCCTGTGCACGATGCCATCGATGTACGTCATGCGCAGGCGTCTACATCCCCGTCCCAGTTCTTGTGGCGTGGTCGGCTCTACGTCGTCCGCGGGGTCCTCGCGCACTGGGTGGAGGTCGGGGCGTGGTGGCGCGCCCGCCTTCCTGACGGGTTGCCGGCCCGGATCGACGAGACTGGCTACGAGGTGTGGCGGGCCGAGCCTCTCCTGCGGGGGTCTACGACCTGAGGTACGACCAGGCCGACGCGTCCTGGACCTTGGCTCGCGCACTCGACTGATCGCTTCGCTACTTGCCCTGTTGGTTCTGTCGGCTCTGTTGTTTCGAGGAGGAATCCCATGCCCAGCTCATCCCCGGTGCTGCACAGCGCCCCGGTCCCGGTCGCGTCGCACGAGCTGCTCGCGATCGCCCGGCACGGCCTGGCCACCGCAGCGACGGCGGGCTCGGCGGCCGAGCGCTATGCCGCGTCCCACCTGGCCGCGTTGCGAGCTGCCGCAGCCGTGCTGGCCGCGCGGGCCCGACCGGGCAGCCCTCGACGTGGTCCGCGCAGCGTCTGGGTGGTGCTCCCGCAGGTGGCCCCGGAGTTCAGCGAGTGGGCCGCGTTCTTCGCTGCCGGCGCCGACAAGCGAGCCTTCGCGGAGGCCGGAGTGGTCGGGGTGGTCACCGCCCGAGAGGCCGACGACCTGATGCGCGACGCGGAGAGCTTCGTCGCACTGGTCGAGGGGATCCTCGGTGTCCCGCACCAGTCCGCCTTCCCGCTCGTCGGCTGACCGGCGTCGCTGACCGCGTCCCTCACCTCCACCCAGCCGCCGCCAAACCTGCGACGTCCCCGTGCCCACCGATCCGTTCGTCCATCTGCACGTCGCCTCGGGCTACTCGATGCGCTACGGCGCCAGCCACCCTGACGTGCTGGTCGCCCGTGCCGCCGAGCACGGGCAGGAAGCTCTCGCACTGACCGACCGCGACGGGGTCTATGGCGCGGTCAAGTTCGCCAAGGCCTGTCTCACGACCGGGCTTCGTCCGATCCTGGGGGTCGACCTCGCCGTGACTCCCTCGGGACTGCTCCATCCGGCCGGCCGGATGGAGACGGCCGGTCGGCCGAACCGGCCACCCCGGTCGGGTCCCGTCCGGGGTGGGGCGAGCGTCGATCCCCGCCATCCGCGCATCGTCGTACTCGCGAAGGGAAAGGCCGGCTGGGCTGCACTGTCCCGGCTCGTCTCGGCCACCCACCTGTCCGGCGAGCGAGGCCGACCCGTGTCGACCATCGACCTGGTCGCCGAGCAGGCCGCCGGTGGTGACCTGTACGTGCTGCTCGGCCC
>DAIPJR010000122.1:1442-6365 GCA_036770165.1 Actinomycetes bacterium
GGTCGGGCGCTGGCGGCGCGCCGGCCCGCCCTCGCCCGAGCCGTCCTCGACAGCTGGCGGGCCCGGATCGACCCGCGCCGGCTGGTCGTGGAGCTGGTCTGCCACCTGGGGTCAGTCGACGGTGTCGACCCGGCCCACCTCTCCAGCGTGCAGGCGGCCCGGATGCTCGGCTTCGCCCGCGAGCACCAGACCCCGGTCGCGTTGACCAACGCGGTGCGCTACAGCGAGCGGGACGCGGCCGTCACGGCAGACATCCTCGATGCCGCCCGTCGGCTCGTCGCGCTCGACCTGCGGCACGTCGACCGGGCCAACGCCGAGGGCCACCTCAAGTCCGGGCCGCAGATGGCCCAGGTCGCGGCCGAGGTCGTCCGCCACGCCGGGGGAGCGGGAGGTACCGAGCGTGCCACCACCCGAGACCTCCTCGACGCCACCCGGTCGTTGGCCCAGGAGTGCTTGCTCGACCCGTACGCCGACCTCGGTCTGGGCGGGGTGTTCCTGCCCGAGCTCGACGGTCGTGCTGTCGGAAGTGCTGTCGGAAGTGGAGGGCCGGAGCTGCGGCTGCGCTGCGAGGCGGGACTGTCCAGTCGGTACGGCGCGGCGCCGCGACCGGCCGTCCTGACCCGGCTGACCGACGAGCTCGCCATCATCGACGGGCTCGGCTACGCGGCCTACTTCCTCACCGTCGCGGAGGTCGTCGACCTCATCCGTGACATGGGGGTACGGGTGGCGGCGCGAGGCTCGGGCGCTGGCAGCCTGGTCAACTACCGGCGGGGGATCAGCGGGGTCGAGCCGCTCGCCCACGACCTGCTGATGGAACGGTTCCTCTCGCCGCTGCGGCGGGCGCTGCCCGACATCGACGTCGACGTGGAGTCGGCCCGGCGGACCGAGGTCTACGAACGGATCCTGCAACGGTTCGGCGGCGAACGGTGTGCCTGCGTCTCGATGATGGACACCTACCGGGTGCGGCACGCGATCCGCGACGTCGGGGCCGCGATCGGGCTGCCGCCCGGGGAGATCGACGCCATCGCCAAGGCGTTCCCGCACATCCGGGCCCGCGATGCCCGTGCTGCCCTCGCCGACCTGCCTGAGCTGCGGGCGAGCGGGATCGGTTCCACCGGGCTCGCGCAGATGTTCGCCCTGGTCGAGCGGCTCGACGGCCTGCCCAGGCACGTCGCCCTGCACCCGTGCGGGGTGCTGCTGTCCGACCGCACCCTGCTGGACCGGACCCCCGTCGAGGCGAGCTGGCTGGGGTTCCCGATGAGCCAGTTCGACAAGGACGACGTCGAGGACCTCGGGATGCTCAAGCTCGACGTGCTCGGCATCCGGATGCAGTCGGCGATGGCGCACGCCGTGGTCGAGGTGCAGCGGGTCGACGGGGTCGCCGTCGACATCGACGCGACGCCGCTCGACGACGAGCCGACCTTCGAGCTGATCCGTTCGACCCGTACCCTCGGCTGCTTCCAGATCGAGTCGCCCGGCCAGCGCGAGCTGATCGGCAAGTTCGGACCCGAGACGTTCGACGACCTCATCACCGACATCTCGTTGTTCCGCCCCGGACCGGTCAAGTCCGACATGGTCACCCCGTTCCTGCGAGCCCGGCAGGGCTGGGAGCCGGCGCACTACCTCCACCCCGACCTGGAGCCGGCCCTGCGACCGACCTGGGGCGTGGTGGTCTTCCACGAGCAGGTGCTCCAGATCGTCAGCGTGATGACCGGCTGCACCCTCGCCGAGGCCGACGAGGTCCGGCGCTCCCTCGGGTCACCGCAGGCCCAGCCCGAGGTGCGCGAGTGGTTCTACCCGCTGGCCCTCGGCAAGGGCTACTCCCTCGCGGTCGTCGAGAAGGTGTGGGAGGTCCTGCGGGCCTTCGCGTCCTTCGGTTTCTGCAAGGCCCACGCGGCGGCGTTCGCGCTGCCGACCTACCACTCGGCCTGGCTCAAGGCGCACCACCCGGCGGCCTTCCTGGCCGGCGTGCTCACCCACGACCCGGGCATGTACCCCAAGCGGTTGATCCTCGACGACGCCCGCCAGCTCGGGATCTCGGTGCTGGCGCTCGACGTCAACCTCTCCGACGACGTCTACCGGGTGGAACGCGTCGGCCGGTTCGACGAGCCACCGCCCGGCATCCTCGGCGGCCCACCGCGGCCGGCCCCGGCCGCCGTCCCCGGGCTGCCCGACGGGCGCGACTACGGCATCCGGCTCTCCCTGGCCGACGTCAAGGGCATCAACGCGGCCGAGATCTCCCGCATCGTGGCCGGCCGACCGTTCGCCACCCTCTCCGACTTCTGGCACCGCGCCCGCGTCGCCCGTCCAGTCGTCGAGCGGCTGGTGGTCGCCGGCGCCTTCGACTCGCTGTACGGCATCGGCTCGCCGGTTCCCGTCCGCCGCCGTGGCCAGGTGACCCGCCGTGACCTGCTCCTGCAGGTGGCCGACCTCGATCGCTGGACGCGTACCGAGCAGGCCCGCCAACCGGGCCGTCGGCGGGCGGCCGCAAGGGAGGTCATCGGCAGGGAGGTCGTCGACGCGGTGGTGGACGCTGCGGCTCGCCAGTCGCAGGCCGCGGCGGCAGTCCGGCCACCGGCGGTGCAGCTCACCTTCGACCTGACCGCCGCGGCCAGCGAGGGCACAGCTGAGTTCGCTGGGCTGTCTGGGTTCGCCGGGCTGTCCGGGCTCCCCGAGATGACCGGAGCCGAACGGGTGCGCGCCGAGCTCGACGTCCTCGGTCTCGACGCCAGCCGGCACGTCATCGACTTCTACGCACCGCTGCTCGACGCGCTCGGAGTCACCCGTTCCTACGAGCTGCTGCGGCGCCGGAGCAAGGCCGAGATCCTCGTCGCCGGCGTCAAGGTGGCGACCCAGACCCCGCCGGTGCGTTCCGGGCGACGGGTCGTCTTCCTCACCCTCGACGATGCCACCGGTCCGGTCGACGCCACCTTCTTCGAGGACGCCCAGGGCCCTTATGCGGCCACGGTCTTCCACTCCTGGCTCCTCGTCGTCCGCGGGGAGGTCCGGCGTACGGGACCGCGCGGGGTCAGCATCCGGGCGACCGGGGCGTGGGAGCTGTCGGCGTTGTTCGCCGCATGGGAAGCCGGGGGAGTCGAGGCGGCGTGGGCGATGATCACGGCCGAGCCGCCGGAGATCACCGCGGCCGAGCTCGACGAGGCGGTAGAAGGGGCGGCTGCGTCGCGGTCCACCCGGCCGGTGGTCGCCGGGGCGCCGACCAGACCGATGACCGCGGGCGGGATGGGCCAGCGACGGGTGCTGGTCCACCCGAGCGGCTACCGCCAGTCGCCGTACGCCGATGTCGGTACGCCGGGAGACGATGTGAAGAAGGGCATGCCACCGCGCAAGCTCTGGCACTCCAGCCCTGGAAGCTCGGGAGGATGATGACGGCCATGGTTGTCGATGGCCCGCCGGACGGCCTGCCTCGAGGGCTGCGATGAGCCGCAGCCAGCTGCGCCGCCCCGACGTCCCTCAGCAGGGCAGCGGCGACGACTCGGCCTGCCCGGTGCTGCACGTCGACATGGATGCGTTCTACCCGTCCGTCTCGTTGCTGCGCCGCCCCGAGCTGCGGGGCAAGCCGGTGATCGTGGGTGGCGGTGGCAACCGCGGAGTGGTCCTGTCGGCGACCTACGAGGCTCGGGCCTTCGGCGTCCACTCGGCGATGCCGATGACGCGGGCCCGCCGGCTCTGCCCGCAGGCCACGATCGTCCCGCCCGACTACGACGCCTACACCCAGGTGTCGGCCGGGGTGATGGAGATCTTCCGCTCGATCACGCCGCTGGTGGAGCCGCTGGCCCTCGACGAGGCGTTCCTCGACGTGTCCGGGTCGACCCGCCGGTTGGGGACCCCGGCGATGATCGGCGAGCTGATCCGCGCGCGGGTCCACGACGAGCAGGGCATCACCTGCTCGGTCGGGGTCGCGTCGACGAAGTTCGTCGCCAAGCTGGCGTCGACCAGGGCCAAGCCGGACGGGCTGCTGGTGGTCCCGCACGACCGGGTCGTCGAGTTCTTGCACCCGCTCCCGGTCGGTGCGCTCTGGGGCGTGGGGGAGAAGACCGAAGAACAGCTGGTACGTCTCGGGCTGCGGACCGTCGGCGACCTTGCCCAGATCTCGGTGGCCACGCTGGAGCGTGCGCTCGGGACGGCGGCCGGCCGGCACCTCGCGGCCCTGGCCTGGGGTCGCGACGAGCGCGACGTCGTGCCGCACGAGCCAGACAAGTCGATCGGCGCCGAGGAGACGTTCGGCACCGACGTCGACGACCCGGCCATCGTCCGCCGTGAGCTGCTGCGGCTCAGCCAGAAGGTCGCGGCCCGGCTGCGCGGCCAGCGCTACCGCGGCCGGACCGTCTCGATCAAGGTGCGGTTCGCCGACTTCACGACGATCACCCGGGCCAGGACGCTGCGCGAGGCCACCGACGTGTCGGCCGAGGTCTACGCCACGGCGCTGGCGCTGTACGAAGCCCTGCGGCTCGACCGGGCGCGGCTGCGGCTTGTCGGCGTACGGGTCGAGGGCCTGGTCGACGCCGATGCGGTGGACGAACAGCTGCTCCTGGATGCCCCCGAGCACGGCTGGCGCGACGCCGACCAGGCGGTCGACCGGGCGGCGCAGCGGTTCGGCGCGGGGGTCGTACGACCCGCTGCCCTCGTTCCCCGCGACGGCGACGACCCGGTCCGCCCGTCCTTGCGTCCGCCGCGCCCTCCCGCCGGGTAGGGTCGGCGGAGGGGTTGTCGGTCAGCGGGTTCCTTCAGTCGGGTTTCGCCGAGGCCGATGCCTGCTTATGCTGTGAGGGATGACATCGGTCACGTCGTGACCACCCCGCAAGGAGGAGCTGTGCCGCTCTCCGAGCACGAGCAGCGACTGCTCGAGCAGATGGAGCGGGCGCTGTACGCAGAGGACCCCAAGTTCGCGTCCGCGCTCCGCGG
>DAIPJR010000123.1:0-6353 GCA_036770165.1 Actinomycetes bacterium
TCCGTCAGCCGCGAACCCGTACGAACCACACTCCTTCGACGGGGAACCGGCTGGCTTGGCCTTTCGGGACACGTGTCCTCTGGTGGTGTGCTGACACCACCAGAGGACACGTGCCCCGCAACCCCGCGTCCCGGGTTCTTGCTAGGTGCGGGTTGGCCGTTGATCTTGACCTACTCCGCGGGATCCTCGGCGAGGAGGCGGTAGAGGGCACGGCGGGTCTCGGTCAGCAGCTTGGCTGCGGCCGCGACCTGGCTCTCGGTACCGGCCTGGCCGACCTGTACGACGGCGCCGACGACCTGCTGGGTGAGGTCGCTGAGCTGCACGTACGCGTCGTCGACGTCGGCGCCGACCGACTCCCAGGGGGCCGCCAGCTCCTCGGCGTGCGCCTCGACGTACGCCCGGCCCTCGTCGGTGAGCTCGAAGACGCGACGTCCCTCGCCCTTGTCGGCGCGGACGAGCCCTTCGTGCGCGAGGTGCTTCAGCGTCGGGTAGATGGAGCCCGGGCTGGGCCGCCATACCCCGCCGCTGCGTTCGGCGAGCTCGCGGATGATCTCGTACCCGTGCCGTGGCTGCTCGGCGAGCAGCACCAGCACGCCGGCGCGGATGTCACCTCGGCCGGCCTTCGGCCCTCGCCGGTACGCGGCGGGGAAGCCGCCGAAGCCGGGACTGCCAGGGCCGCCGAAGCCGGGGCCACCGGGCCCGCCGAAGGGTCCGCCGCGGCCGCCAGGACCACGTCGGCCGCGTCCGCGACCCCGTCCGTGCTCGTGGCCGTGCTCGTGGTCGTGGTCGTGGTCGTGCTCGTGGTCATGCCCCTCGCCGCGCGAGCCGCGACGCCCGTCGGGGCGTGCTCCCTCGTCGGCGGGGCCGTTCGCCTCGGCTGCCATGGCGAGCATCGTCTCGCGGAACCGGCGGCGATGCCGGCTGCGCCGGCGTGGATGGTGGTCATGGCCGGAGCCGGTGGACCGGGTGCGGGCGTCGCCGAAGGCGAACCCGAAGTCGTGCGGGTCGAACGGACCCGCAGGTTGTGGGGTGCTTCTCATGATCGTTCCTTTCGTGACGCCGTCAACCTTGACGGCGTGCGCTCACGATATATCGCGATACCCCGCACTGTCAACTGTGCGTCAGGTCCCGATGTCGGGCGGCGTAGCGCCGCACCTTGGCCCGGTTGCCGCAGACCGCCATCGAGCACCAGGTCCGGCGGCCCCGCGGGTCCCAGAACAGCCAGCCGCAGTCCGGCATCGGGCAGGACGACAGGGCGGTCACCAGGTCGGAGGTGAGCAGCTCGGCGGCCGAGAGGGCTACGGCCAGCAGGGGCAGCTCGAGCCCGGTGGCGTCGGGCAGGGTCCAGCGCGCCACCGGGTGAGGCGCCGACAGCTCCGCGACGGAGGCTGCTGCACTGGCCGCCCCGGAGACATAGCGCCACGCGGCGTCGGACCGCGGGCCGGCGAGCACGTCGTACAGCGAGGCGCGCAGTCCGCGAGCCGCGTCGGTGACCGCCTCGGCGACCTGCGGCTGCGCCCGGCCGGCGCGCAGGGTCGACCGGGCCCCTGCGGCCGAGACCAGGCCGGCCTCGCGCGCCCACACCGTCAGGAACCGGTGGTCGAGCAGGTAGTCGATGGGGTCGTCGACCTGCCAGCCGGCCCTCGTGTTGCAGAAGTCGAGAGCCGGGTGGCCGCCCAGGGCGCTGGGCAGCCGCACCCCGTCGACGACCCTGGCTGACACCGGCCCACCTCGCTAACCTGTTAGCCTCGCTCGAACAGTTAGCAGGGTAGTAGGTAGGACCGGAAAGGGGCGCGATGCGGGTCGTCCCTTCCCTGGTCTGGGCCCGGCTGAGCTACCGCCCGCTCCGTTGGCTGCTCGTCGTCGCCGGCGTGGCGACGGTCACGGTGCTCCCGGTCGTCTCGCAGGGCAGCGCCACCGTCGTCGCGGCGCAGGCCCTCCGCTACGGCGTCAACGCGCTACCGGCCGGGCAGCGGAGCCTGATCGTGTCGTACGCCGGGGTCGAGCTGAGCCAGGCCGAGCTCGATCGCCTCGACTCGTCGCCCAGCCGCCAGCTGCTCCGGATCAGCAAGGGACCGCTCCTGCGCCAGGTCCTGTTCCGGCGCATCGCGGACAGCAAGGGCGGGACGTTCTTCCTGGGCGCGGCCGACCACCTCATGTCCGACGTGCGCCTGACCTCCGGGCGGGCACCCGCTTCGTGCACGCCCACCCGCTGCGAGGTCGTCGTCGTGGGCCAGGGGACGCCGGCGCTCGAGCCGTCCCTCGGGCTCGTCGTCGTCGGGCGCGCGGTACGCACCGATCCCTTGCTGCTCACCGGCACGTTCGACCCGGGGCACGACGCGCCGCTCCTGCTGGCCGACGGTGTCGTGGCAGTGCAGCAGCTCGCGTCGTTGGAGCAGTTCCAGCGCTCGTACGGATGGGTCGTGCCGCTCGACATCGACCGCGTCGTCGGGCACGGCGTCGCCAGCTACCTCGCGCTGAGCGCCGACGTCGCGGACAAGCTGTTCCGCACCGATCCGGGACTGATCCTGACGGCTCCGGACGTCGTGCTGCAGGACCAGGCGGCGCGCGCGCAGCTGTCCTCGCGCCGGTTCGCGTTGCTCTCGGGGGCCGCGACCGCGCTGCTGCTCGGCTTCGCGGTGATCGCCGCGATCGGGCTGCGCCGCGACGAGCTCGCGTTCCTGGACCTCCTGCGTCGTCGCGGTGCGAGCCGCGCCACGACGCGGGCGGTCACCGTCGCCGAGGCCGCCGCTCCCGTACTCGTCGGGGTGGTCCTCGGCCTGTGCGTCGGCGGGGGGGTCGCCGCGATCCTGGCTGCCCACAACGGTCTGCCCCGCCTGTCGACGGGTCTCGGCGCCGTGGGCGCTGCCGCCCCGGCAACAGCGGTCACGGCGGTGCTCGCGATCGCGATCGTCGTCGTGACGTCCTCGTGGGCGGTCGGCGCGCAGGCTCGCACCGCGTGGCGCGTCGTCGACGCGGCGGTGGTGGTGGGTCTCGCGACGGCGGCGCTCGCCATCGGCCGGGGCGTCATAGGCACGACCGCCCTCGGCAGTGGCATCGACCCGCTGCTCACGGCGCTGCCGGTGATCGCGGTGGTCTGCGGCGGGCTGCTCGCGGCCCGGGTCTGGCCGTGGCTCGCATCGTCGGTGGGAAGGGCGCTGCCGCGTGGCTGGCTCGGTGCGCGGCTGGGCCTGCTCGGTGTCGTACGGCGCCCGTTCCGGCCGGTGGCCACGGTGGCGTTCCTCACTGCCGCGACGGGTGTGGTGGTCTTCGCGGGCGGCTACCGCTCGACGCTTGACCAGGGCGCTGTGGACCAGGCAGCCTTCGCCGTCCCGCTCGATGGCACTGTCACCACGGGGGCGAACCTCGAACGTCCGCTCGATGTCCAGCCGTTGACCGCGTACGCGGCTGCTGCCGCGGGGGCGCACGTCTTCCCCGTCGTACGGTCCACCGCGAGCGTGCGGGTCTCGGCGACCGAGGCGACGTCGGCCGACCTGCTCGGCGTGGACCCGCTGGCGCTGCCCCTGGTGCACTCGTGGGGGCACGACGTGGGCGGCGGCGACCCGCGGCGGATCGCGTCGTCGCTGGCCGTCCCGCCTGCCCTGTCGACCGCTGCGGTCCCGTCCGGCGCTCGCAGCCTCTGGATCCCCGCGACGGGCAACGTGGAGCAGCTGAGCGTCGTCGCGTGGTTCCGCTCGGGCGACGGCCGCGACTACGGGCTCACCCTCGCGCTGGTCGGAAGTCGTTGGACAGCAACGCTTCCTGACGCTCCAGGCGGCCTGCACATGATCGCCCTTACCCTCGCCGAGTCGACCGACTACGCGACCAAGCACCAGCACAAGATCGGCGAAGGCAGCACCGACGTGACGGTCCTGAGCGGCCGGGTGACGTTCGGTGCCGTCGAGTACCGGTCAGGCATCGGGGCCGTCGTCGGGGAGGGCGCGTCGCCTCCATGGACTGGATGGGCGTCGGCCGGCGCCCGTGTGGCGTCGTCGCCGTCGACCTTGGCGGTCGCCTACAGCTTCACCGGCTCTCTGGTCGTCGTGCGGCCGAACGCCCTTGCTGCACAGGTACTTCCGGCCATCGTCGATCCAGCCACGGCAGCTCGCGTGGGCAGCGGCAATCTCGAGCTGGTCGACACCGGAGGTACGGCGCTGCGGCTGCGCATCGTGGGGACGCTGCCGCGGTTCCCGACGGTCGGCCCGGCCTTCGTGCTCGTCGACGTCCGCGGCCTGGCCGACGCCCTCGACGCGAGCGAGCCGGGGGCGGGCTCGGTGGCCGAGCTCTGGCTCTCCGCGGGGCGCGGCCAGGCGAACGAGCTCGGGTCCACCCTCGGCCGGCCTCCGTACGACCGCCTGACCGTCGCCGTACGCGCGCAGCGCGAGGCCGGGCTGCGCGCCGACCCGCTCGCCGTCGGCGCCCGCTCGCTCCTGACGTTCGGCGCGCTGCTGGCCCTCGTCGTCGCCGTACTGTCGCTGGTACTGCTCGTGCTCGCCGAGCGGCGCGACGAGTCGGCCGAGCTGTACGCGTGGGAGAGCGACGGCGTGGCTCCCTCGACGTTGCGCCTGTCGCTGTTCGTCCGCGCTCTCGCCGTGGTCGTGGTCGCGCTGCCGGTCGGTGTGCTGACCGGGCTGGTCCTGTCGCGGGTGACGACGACCTTGGTGTCCTTGACCGCGGTGGGGACGGCGCCGCGGCCGCCGCTGCAGCTGTCCGTCGGGCTCTGGTGGGTCACAGCCGTGCTCGGCGCCGGCCTGTTCGTGGCGGTCTTGGCGTCCGGTGCGGGCGCGCTGGGTGCGCTGCGCGAGCGGTTGCCGGTACGCCCCGAGCTGGACCTGCGATGACGGCCGAGGGCAGGCCGCGTACTGCCGCCGACGCCGACGTCCCAGGCGTCGTGGCGCACGACGTCTTCTGCCTCTACCCGACACCGCGCGGATACGTCGCGGCGCTGCGCGGCCTCACCCTCGAGATCGCCGCGGGGGAGCGCGTGGTCGTCCACGGGCCCAACGGTTCCGGCAAGACGACGTTGCTGCGGGTGCTGTCTGGGGAGCTGCCGCCGAGCGCCGGTCTCGTACGTGTCGCCGGGGTCGACCTCGTCGGCGCCGAGAGCGGCGAGCGCACGCACCTGCGGTCGCGGCTGCTGGGGCTCGTCGACCAGCATCACGCGCGGACGCTGCGCCCCGAGATGGACGTCCGCGACAACGTCGCGCTCCAGCTGCGGCTGGCCGGGTGGGACGCCTCGTCGGCCCGTGCCCGCGCGGTCGAGACCCTCGAGTCGCTCGGTCTGGAGCAGCTCGCGGCTCGCCGACCCCAGACCCTGTCCGGCGGTGAGGCGCAACGGGTCGCCATCTGTGCGGCGCTCGCCCACCGGCCACTGCTGGTACTGGCCGACGAGCCGACCGGCGAGCTCGACCGTGCCTCGGCGAACGCCGTCTACGACCTGCTCGTCACGGCCACCGCTGCGGTCGGAGCCTCGCTCCTGGTGGTGAGCCACGACGCGCGCGCCAGTCGGATCGCGGACCGCGTCGTACGGATCCGCGATGGTCGACTGTCGGAGGAGTGGACCCCGGGGACGGCCGGCAGCGAGACCCTCGTCGTCGACGACCGTGGTTGGCTGCGGCTCCCCGAGGCGTTGCGTCGAGGTACCGGAGTGGGCGGCGGCGTCCACGCCGAGGCGGCGGACGGGCGGATCGTCCTCACCGGACGGGAGCGAGCCGGCCGCCGGCCGCAGCCGCCCGGTTCGGGTGCTTCCGAGCCGGCGGTGACGCCTGCCCGGCCCTTGGCGGCCGCGCGCCAGGAAGCCGGCCCTGGCGCGGCTCCGGCTGCCGAGATCGTGGCCGTCTCGGTCTCGCGGGACGGTCGGGACGTGCTCGTCGACGTTTCGCTGGTGGTCCGGAGCGGCGAGCTCACCGTCGTGCAGGGACCGTCCGGCTCCGGCAAGACCACGTTGCTGCGCCTCATGACCGGGCTCGAGCGGCCGGACACCGGCGTCGTGCGCGTCTGTGGCACCGACCTCGCCGGGCTGGATCGCGCCGCACTCGCCCGTTTGCGCAGGGCCCACCTCGCCGTCGCGGGACAGTCCGGCAGCCTGCTCGAGACGTTGGACGTGCGGGAGAACCTCGACCTCGTTCGGGACGCGCGGGCGCTCCCGGCCGACGACGGGCTCGTCGAGGGCTGGATCGAGGCGCTAGGCCTCGCGCCGATCCGGCACCGACCCGTACGCGTCCTCTCCGGTGGTGAGCGGCAACGCGTCGCGGTCGCGCGCGCCCTCGCCGTCGACCCCGAGCTGGCCGTGATGGACGAGCCGACGTCCCAGCAGGACGAGGCCAACGCCGAGCGGCTGGTCACGGTGCTCG
>DAIPJR010000124.1:0-6338 GCA_036770165.1 Actinomycetes bacterium
GCCCTCGGCCCGGGCGTGCTTGATGCAGCGGTCGACGTCGGGCACCTCGAGGGCGATGTCGACGACCCCGTCTCCGTGCCGCCGGTGATGGTCGAGCAGCACGCTCTCCGGGTCGACGCCGCCCATGAGCACGAACCGGACGGCCCCGCTCGTGAGGACGAACGCGCGGTGGTCGCGGTTGCCGGTCTCGGGGCCGGAGTAGGCGACCAGCTCCATCCCGTAGGTCGACTGGAACATCTGCGCGGACTGGTACGCGTTGCCCACGATCCAGACGACAGCATCCCAGCCGGTGACGGGGAAGGGGTCACGGGCGTCGTCGTACTCGACCAGGCCGACCAGCTGTTTGAGCTGCTCCAACGTGAGGTCGGCGAGGCGCTCTTCGGCCGTGAGGATCTGCTCGACAGTCATACCCGGATGGAACTGCGTAGCAGTACGGCTGCGCAACCATCAGCCCCGATGCTGGGCTCGCTGCCACACTTGTTGACCATAATGCGTTCAGTGGTAGGCAGAATGTCTAGGAGACTCGTCATGGTCGATGCAGGCAGCACACCCTATCGGGCGACGAGCTGAGCGTCCGGCTCTCCGGCGCCACCGCTGGTCGGCTCGTCGGCTGGCTCGACCGACAGGTGCGGGAGGGCTCGGTCGAGCCACCCCGGGAGCCACCAGTTCGCCTTGCCGAACATGTGCATCGCGGCCGGCACCAGGACGGTGCGGATGATGAACGCGTCGATGAAGACCGCGGACGCCAGCCCGACGCCGAACTCCGCGATGATCCGCTCGCCGCCGAAGACGAAGGCGATGAAGACGCAGATCATGATCGTGGCTGCGGCCGTGATGACCCGGCCCGTCGTCGCCTGGCCGCGCCGCACCGCGAAGCTGTTGTCGCCGGTGTGCACCCACTCCTCGTGCATCCGGCTGACGAGGAACACCTGGTAGTCCATCGAGAGCCCGAACAGGATCGACAGCATGATCACCGGCAGGAACGCCTCGACCGGGCCGGGTTTGCCGAGGCTGAGCAGGCTGGCGCCCCAGCCCCACTGGAAGACCCCGACGAGCACGCCGAACGACGCGCCGGCCGCCAGCAGGTTCATCACCGCCGCCGTCGCTGGGACCAGCAGGCTGCGGAACGCGAGCATCAGCAGCAAGAAGCCGAGCAAGATGATCACGCCGATGAAGAGCGGCAGCTTGGACGTCAGCACCTCGGCGAAGTCGTCGAAGATCGCGGTGAGCCCGCCCACGTACACCTTGAGAGCAGTGCCCTGCGACGCCTTCGGGATCACCTCGTCACGCAGGTGTGTGATCAGGTTGCTGGTAGCCGCGTCCTGCGGGGCGGTGGTCGGGACGACCTGGATGATCCCGACGGTCGCGCCAGCCGGCAGCGGGTACGCCGTCACCGACGCGACCCCTGGCGTCGTCTTCAGCGTCACGGCGAGCCGAGCCAGCGCCGCTCTGTCGGCCGGCGACTCCACCTTGGCCACCAGCTGCAGCGGGCCGTTGAAGCCCGGGCCGAAGCCCTGGGCCAGCAGGTCGTACGCCTTGCGCGTCGTGCTGCCCGTCGGGTCGTTGCCCGAGTCGGACGAGCCCAGCCGAAGGGACAGCAGCGGAATGGTGAGGACCAGGAGCACCACCGTCGCCACCGCGGCGAGCATCTTCGGCCGGCGCTGGACGAAGGCCGCCCAGCGCGCCCAGAACCCCTCGGACGTCGGCTCGTGCGGACCCTCTGCCGCCAAGCGGCGGCGCTCCTTGCGGCTGAGCACCTTCATGCCGAGGAAACCGAGCATCGCGGGCAGGAAGGTCACCGCGGCGGCCACCGTGAAGAGCACGGTCATCACGGCCGGAATAGCGAGGCCGTTGAGGAAGCTGAGGCGCAGCACGAAGAGGCCGAGCAGCGCGATGCAGACCGTGGTGCCGGCGAAGAGGACGGCCCGGCCCGACGTGTCGAGCGCGCGGATCGCGGCCTCCTCGGGCGTCATCCCGGCCTGGATCCCCGCTCGGTGCCGCGTCACGATGAAGAGCGCGTAGTCGATGCCGACGCCGAGCCCGATCAGCGCCGCCAGCGTCGGGCCGACCGTCCCGATCGTGACCACGTGCGACATCAGGCCGACCGCGAGCAGGCCGCTGCTCAACGCCACCACCGCCGTCAGCAGCGGCAGCGCCATCGCAAACAGCGACCCGAACGCGATGAACAGCACGATGCCCGCCGCGAGGAGGCCGATGCCCTCGCTGTTGGACGGCGGCGTCTGCGAGTACTGCTTGATCGCGTTACCGCCGAGCTCGACCTCGAGCGTCGCCGAACGCGCTCCCCCGGCGAGGTCGATGATCTTCTTGATGTCTTCCTTGGGGATCTCGTTGGCCAGCTTGCTGAAGTTCACCGTCGCGTACGCCGTATGCCCATCAGCGCTGATCTGCGCTGCGCCGGCCGGGTCGAACGGGCCGGTGACGCCGCTGACGCTCGGCGACTTGGCCACCTGAGCCAGCATCGCCTCGACCTTGGCCTTCACCGCCGGGTCCTTCACCGAGCCGTTCGTGACGTGCACCACGATCGTGTCGGTGTCGCCGGCCTGCGCCGGGAACGCCGACGAAAGCAGGTCCAGCGCCCTCGTCGACTCTGTGCCCGGCAGCGAGAAGCTGTCCGAGTAGGCCGTGCCGACCGACTGCGTGATCCCGATGAGCGCCCCGATGGCGAGCACCCAGCCGAGCACGACGATGCGGCGGTGCTGGAAGCACCAACGGGCAAGACCAGCCACGGTAGACTCCTCGGACAGACTTGATGAACGATCGGTAAGTAACCTACATGATCCTCGTACCGGTCAGGAGAGCCCATGGCACGGCCGCCCGGGAGCACCGCGGAGGACACCCGCGCGCGGATCCTGGCCGTCGCCCTCGAGCTGGTGAGCGAGCAGGGCTTCGCGGGCGCGTCGATCCGGGACCTCGCCGAGCGCCTCGACCTCACGACCGCGGCGATGTACTACCACTTCGCCTCCAAGGATGCCCTGCTGGACGCCCTGGTCGCACCCCTCGTCGACGGGCTGACCGAGCTGTCGCGACAGGCGCTGGCCGGTGAGCTGGACGAGGAGGAGATCCTGACCCGGCTGCTCGACGTCTTGTCCGGCGAGGGCGCCAAGGCGATGGGCGTCCTGCGCGGCGACCCGTCGGCGGTCTCCCGGCTCAAGACCCGGCTGGGGCCCGACCGGATGTTCGCCGGCATCGTGCGTGCCCTGGCCGGCTCGGACGACTCCGAGGCCCAGCTGCGCGCCACGTGCGCGGCCGGCACCGTCCAGGGCGCCGTATTCGCCTCGGCGCACGCGTTCGAGGGGCGACCCGGTACCTGGCCGGGCTTCGACGACCGGCAGCGGTCCGTCGTCGTCGCCGCGGCGCTCGCCGCCCTCCGCTCCGGCCAGGCCGACTGAGCGGTCCGACCCCCCGACCTGTCCGTGCGACGCCAGGCCCAGACGTGCCCCGGCACGGACAGGTCTGGTCAGCCGGCCTCGCCGCGGGCGTGCGCGCGCAGTCGCTCGGACCACGACAGCTTCGGCTCCGGCGGTATCTCGGCGAGCAGCGCACCGTCGATCTCGACGACCAGGTAGCGCCTCAGGCGGTACTGGTCGGTCGTACGGCACTGCCCGGTACGGAGGTCGTAGGCGTAGAAGTGGAACGGGCAGACGACGATGCCGTCACGGACGAGCCCCTCGGACAGCGGGCCGGACTTGTGCGGGCACCGCTCGTCCGTGACGACCGGATGCCCGTCGACGCGGAACACCGCGAACGCCCGCCCGTCGTGCTCGAACCGCGCCCGCCCGTCCCGGTCGACGTCGGGCAGCGGTACGAGCTCGGGCTCCGCCATCAGCCGCTGCCCATCAGACGCAGGCCAGCTCGACGCTGCCCATCCGGTCGACGCTCGCGACGACGCAGTCGCCGGCGACCACCGGCACCGCGGCAGTCAGGCCGCCGGACAGCACCACCTGACCTCGCTCCAGTCCTTCCCCCGCCGCGGCGAGCGACCGCACCAGCCAGGCAACCGCCGCGGCCGGGTGCCCGAGCGACGCAGCACCCGACGCCGTGGCGACGACTTGCCCGTTCTTCTCCAGCACCACACCCACCAGCCGCAGATCGATCCCCTCGGCCGGCACGGGACTACCGACAACAAACCGTGCGGCAGAAGCGTTGTCGGCCACGACGTCGGGCATGGTGAAGCGGTAGTCGAGGAAGCGCGAGTCGAGCACCTCGATGCCGACTGCCACCGAGGCAGTAGCCGCGAGGACGTCCACCGCGGTGACCCCGGGACCCTCGAGGTCGCGACCCATGACGAAGACGATCTCGGGCTCAGTGCGCGGCTGGATGTGCTGGCTGACGTGCAGCGGCTCGCCGAGGTCGAGGGCGTGCTCGACGGCCAAGAAGCCGCGGATGGGCTCGTGCACGCCGACCTGGGCCTGCTTGGCCCGCGACGTGACGCCGAGCTTCCACCCGACCAGCGACCCGAAGTCCCTGCGCTGCAACATCTGTACGGCGTACCCGGCGCCAAGGTCGAGCGACGGGTATGCGTCGGCGAGCGACGGAACGGCCCGGCGCTGCTCCCGGGCCTGGCGCAGGTGCGCGGCCAGCTCCTGGGCGAGCAGGTCGTGCTCGGTTGCGGTGGTCATCGCGCTCCTGCCTCTTCGACGACGCGTACGGTGACCGGGCCGAGCCGGTCGAAGTCAGCCCGGAAGACGTCGCCGGCAGCCATCGGCACTGCGGCGTGCAAGGCGCCGGTCATCACGAGGTGACCGGGCTCGAGGCCCACCCCGACCGAGCCCAAGGTGTTGGCGAGCCACGCGACAACGGCCAGCGGGTCGCCGAGAGCGGCCGCGCCGGCGCCGGTGTCGACGAGGTGACCGTTGCAGGTGAGCGTCATGCCGATCATCCGGGTGTCGAGGCCAGCCAGGGGAACCAGCCGGCTCGAGGTCGCCACCGCTCCGTTCGACGCCAAGTCGGAAACTGTGTCGGCGAGCTTGATCCGCCAGTCGGCGAACCGAGAGTCGACGATCTCCATCGCAGCCGCGACGCCCACTACCGCCTGCGCAGCGTCGAGGACGGTCACACCCGGCCCGCGCAACGGCGATCCGAGGACGAAGACGATCTCGGCCTCGATCCGCGGCTGGATGAACTGGTCGAGGCCGACCGCGTCGCCGTCCCGGTACACCGTCGAAGCCAGCACCGGGCCGTAGTCAGGGCTGTCGACGCCGATCATGCGCTGCATGGGTTCCGAGGTGAGCCCGACCTTGTACCCGACGATGGAGTCACCGTCCGCGAGGAGCAGCTTGGTCAGCTCGCTCTGGACGGCGTACCCGTCGGCCATGGTCAGGTCGGGGTCGGCATCGGTGAAGGGCGCGATGGCGACTCGGTCGCGCCGGGCGTCGTAGAGCGCCCGGGCCTTGCCTGGCGCGTCCGACAGGGGCATGTCAGCCTCGCTTCTCGGTCAGGTACGGAGCGTTCAGGTGAGTGGCCTCGGGCACCCACCCGAGGCGGCGCGAGGTCGCCTCGCCGGCTTCGAGGATGACGGCGCCCATCTCGCGGCGCTGCAGCCGCCCCAGCCGAACTGTGGGCGCGCCGATGCTTATTGCCGCGATGACGTGCCCGGCGGCGTTGCGCACCGGCGCCGCCACGGAGGCGACGCCGAGCTCGCGCTCGTTGACGGCCTCGGCCCAGCCGCGGGCCCGGACCCGATCGAGCTCGGCGCCGAGCTCGCCAGGGTCGGTGATGGTCTGGTCGGTGAGCCGGGTCAGCGGTGCGGTGGCGAGCACCGCGCCCAGGTCGACCTCCGAGAGGTAGGCCAGGAGGACCTTGCCAGAGCTCGTGCAGTGCACCGGCACCCGGCGCCCGGTCTCCGTGAAGAGCCGCAGCGACTGCGAACTCTCCAGCCGGTCGACGTAGACGA
Organism: Actinomycetes bacterium; assembly: GCA_036770165.1. Classification (GTDB taxonomy): domain Bacteria; phylum Actinomycetota; class Actinomycetes; order Prado026; family Prado026; genus JANYIP01. The sequence continues at coordinate 5,915 of DAIPJR010000124.1, forward strand.
CCTCGTGACCGTCGAGCACCCCCACCTGCGACGACTCCCCGGTCTGCTCACGCAGGGACGCCAGCACCGGGCCGGCAGCAGCGTGCAGGTCGAGGTGTACGCGGACCGCCTCGCCGAGCTCGAAGACGACCAGCCCGAGCCGGTAGCCGCCGGTCCGCGTATCGCGCTCGATCAGTCCCTCACCCACCAGGGTGGTCAGCAGTCGGTGCACGGTGCTCTTGCCGAGGCCGAGGCGTCGGGCGAGCTCGGAGACGCCGATCTCCGGCTCGCGCGACCGGAACACCTTGAGCAGCCGGGCCGCGTTGCGTACGGAGGAGAGTCCCTCCGGTGCGGACGTCACGCCGGGGTCCACTGAGTGCGCCCACCGACGCTGGCGAGCAGCGCCTTGCGCACGGCGTCGGGGTCGGGTGACGGTTCGGCGGCC
>DAIPJR010000125.1:0-6315 GCA_036770165.1 Actinomycetes bacterium
CGACCAGCCCGAGAGGGATGGCGATGGCGAGGATGGTGAGGGGCTCGCCCAGCCCGAACCGCAGCGTCGCGAAGCCGCTGAACCCGCGCAGCTTGGCCAACGCGATCTCGTTGCCCCTCGCCTCCGCGGCATCGGCGACGACCTGGTAGAGCACGAGCCACGCAAGCAGCGCCAGCTGGACCGTGACGAGGATCGTCGAGACGTCGAGCTGCCCCCGCTCGCGGTCTGCTGCGTCGAGGGTCTTGGCGACCTTCGTGGTCAGCGTCGTGTCCAGGGGACCGGCGGCGACGTAGTGGCCCGCCAGCTCCGCCACGGACTGCCGCAGCTGCGTCTCGTCCTTCAGTCGGATCTGCGTCGGGTCCAGCGGGTAGTCCACGTACATGTGGAAGTCGCTGGGCTCGCTGAGCGTCGGCCAGAACGAGCGGTCCACGAACAGCGTGTCGATCGTGTCCGGACCGTCGAAGGGACCGGCGTACGGGTGCGCGATGAAGTAGTTGCGCCCGAACCAGAAGGGGTCGGAGATGTTCTGGGGGCGGTAGATGCCGACGATGTGCAGCGGGGCGCCGACCTGCACAGCGCCGTCCGGGCCGAGGACGTCGACCGTCGTCGCGGTCAGCCGGACGCGTGAGCCGAGCCTCCACCCGTACCCCCCGTTGGTGGTCCGCGAGCTCATGATCGCGTCGCCGGCGGCTTCTGGGCAGTGGCCGGCGACCAGGACGAGGTGGGCGCACGCGCCGTCACGCCAGACGATGCGCGTGTCGACCCTGCCGTTGCCGCCGGCGCCGTCCAGCGACGCGAGGTCGGGGGTGTTGATCTCGTGGATCCAGGTCGGGTAGCCCCGGATGCTGCCCGGTGCGGGGAGCGTGGCGTCGACCGAGACGAACGCGGTCTTCTGCGCGACGTCGTCGACCCGCGCGAAGGCCAGACCGGTGGCGTCGGCCGGAGCCTGGGTGAGGCGGTCTCGCAAGGTGGACTCGCCCGCTGCCCGCGCGTAGATGGGGCCGAGCGCCGCGGCTCCCGTGGTGACGGTCGCCACGACCAGCAGCGTGGCCGAGGCTCCCCGGCGCCACCACAGGGCTCTCGCCGTGAGCCCCACGGCCGACCGGGCTGGTCCCGCGGTCTTGGGTCCGAGGCGCGCCACGCGTCACCGTATCCCAGAGCGGCCGCCTCAAGGGGGGGGACGTGGTCGGTACGGCCGCCGGGTTCGCGCCGCCGGTTACTGACGGGTAACCTCGTCGGGCGACGACCCGCCAGATCCGGTCGAGGCCGTCGCTGCAACACTGCTCCCGGTGGGCGTGCCCGGCGCCCCGCGTCTGAAAGAGGTCGCGCTCGGCCATGAACATCGTCGTATGCGTCAAGCAGGTGCCCGACTCGTGGGCCGAGAAGAAGCTGCAGCCGTCCGACAGCACGCTGGACCGAGGGTCCGCCGATGCCGTCATGAACGAGCTGGACGAGTACGCCGTCGAGGAGGCGCTGCGCCTCCAGGAGGCGAACGGCGGCCCCGAGGCGTCGCCGGTGACCATCTTGACGATGGGCCCGGACAAGGCTGCGGAGACGATCCGCAAGGCGTTGTCGATGGGCGCCGACGCGGGGGTCCACGTGGTCGACGACTCGCTGCACGGCTCCGACGCGGTGGCCACGTCGCTGGTCCTGGCCAAGGCGCTGGGCACGCTGTCCTGGGACCTGGTGATCCTCGGTACGGAGTCGACCGATGCGCGGATGAGCGTCGTACCCGCGATGCTCGCCGAGCGGCTCGGCGTCCCGCAGCTGACCTTTGCCGGCAAGGTCGACGTCGAGGTCGACGCCGAGGGCGGGGTGGCCCGGGTGCAGCGCGTGACCGACACCGGCTTCGACACGGTCGAGGGCCGGCTGCCTGCCGTGATCAGCGTGGTGGAGAAGATCAACGAGCCGCGATACCCGTCGTTCAAGGGGATCATGGCGGCGAAGAAGAAGCCGGTGACGACGCTGTCCCTCGCCGATCTGGGGATCGGCGCCGACGAGGTCGGCCTGGCCGGCGCGTGGTCGACGGTGACCGAGTTCGCGGCGCGGCCGCCGAAGGCGGCCGGCACGATCGTCAAGGACGAGGGCGACGGCGGCGTCAAGCTGGCCGAGTTCCTCGTCGCCGGCAAGTTCATCTAGCACGCATCTGCACGCAACGAGCGCGGGAGTAGTAGCGGACATGGCTGAGATCCTCGTCCTGGTCGACCACGTCGACGGGGCCGTCAAGAAGGTCACCACCGAGCTGTTGACGCTCGCCGCGAGCCTGGGCGAGCCGAGTGCCGTGCTCGTCGGAGCGGGCTTCGACGTCGCGAAGGCGCGGCTCGCCGAGTTCGGCGCCGCCAAGGTCTACGTCGTCGACGGCGACGGCTCTGGCGGGTCCGCCGACCACGTGGTCGCTCCGGCGGCCGAGGCGCTGGCCCAGCTGGTCGCCTCGCAGGCTCCGGCGGCGGTGCTCGTCGCCAGCACGGCCGAGGGCAAGGAGGTCGCCGGCCGGCTCGCGGTCAAGCTCGGCTCCGGGGTCATCACCGACGCGATCGGGGTGTCCGACGGGTTCGTCGCGACCCAGTCGGTGTTCGGCGGCTCGACGGTGGTCCAGTCCAAGGTCACCCACGGCACGCCGGTCATCGCCGTACGCCCCAACGCGACCCCGCCGGTCGCTGCGCCCGCGGCCGGTGAGCGGGTCGACGTCGCCGTGACGTTCTCCGCGGCAGCGCTGGCCGCCAAGGTCGTGGACCGTACCGTCGCCGCACGCACCGGCCGCCCCGAGCTGTCCGAGGCGTCGATCGTCGTCTCGGGTGGGCGCGGCGTGGGCGGGCCGGAAGGCTTCGCACCGGTCGAGGAGCTGGCCGACGTCCTGGGCGCCGCGGTGGGCGCGTCCCGCGCGGCCACCGACGCCGGCTGGTACCCGCACCAGTTCCAGGTCGGCCAGACCGGCAAGACCGTGTCGCCGCAGCTGTACATCGCCAACGGCATCTCCGGCGCGATCCAGCACCGGGCCGGCATGCAGACCTCCAAGACCATCGTCGTGGTCAACAAGGACCCCGAGGCGCCGCTGTTCGAGATCGCCGACTTCGGCGTGGTCGGCGACCTGCACACCGTCCTGCCCCAGCTGGTCGCCGAGATCAAGAAGCACAAGGCCTGACCCCCGCCCCAACCACCCCCACTAGCGACCACCCCCGCCCGCCCAGCCCCAGCCCCAGCCCCAGCCCCAGCCGTGCGTTGATCATGGAGTAGTTGGGGGTTTTCCTTGATCAAGACCCCCCACTACTCCATGATCAACGCGGGGGCGGGACTAGGGTCGGGCGCGTGCTGGACTCGCTGCTGGTCGCCAACCGGGGCGAGATCGCTCGCCGAGTGCTGCGGACGGCCCGGCGGCTCGGCGTCCGTACCGTCGCCGTGTTCTCGGCGGCCGACGCCACGGCCCTGCACGTGCTCGAGGCCGACGACGCGGTGCTTCTCGGACCTCCGCCGCCGGCGCAGAGCTACCTCGACGTCGATGCCGTGCTGCGTGCCGCTCGAGAGACGGTGGCCGCGGCTGTCCATCCCGGCTACGGGTTCCTCTCGGAGAACGCCGCGTTCGCCCGCGCCGTACGGGCCGAGGGGCTGATCTGGGTCGGGCCGGACCCCGAAGCCATCGAGCAGATGGGTGACAAGGTCAGCGCTCGCAACCTCATGCAGGCTGCGGGGGTACCGGTGGCCGACGGCACCACCGAGCCGGTGGGCGACGTCGAGCGGGCCGTGTCCGAGGCTGCGCGCATCGGATACCCGTTGATGGTCAAGGCTTCTGCGGGCGGCGGCGGCATCGGGATGGCGGTGGCGCACGACGAGGCGGGGCTGCGCTCCGCGTTCGAGACCGCCCGGTCGCGGGCCGAGCGGTTCTTCGGCGACCCGGCGATCCTGCTCGAGCGGTACGTCGCACGCGCCCGTCACGTGGAGGTGCAGATCCTCGGCCTCGCGGACGGCAGGGTCGTCGCGCTGGGGGAGCGGGACTGCTCGGTGCAGCGACGGCACCAGAAGGTCGCCGAGGAGACCCCGTCGCCGGGCGTCGGGCCCGAGCTGCGGGCCAGGCTGCTGGCGGCCGCCATCCGGGCCGGCGAGGCTGTGTCGTACCGAGGGGCAGGGACCGTCGAGTGCCTCGTGGACGCCGATGCGCAGGACTTCGTCTTCCTCGAGATGAACACCCGGCTGCAGGTCGAGCACCCGGTCACCGAGATGGTCACCGGCCTCGATCTCGTGGAGCAGCAGCTGCTGGTCGCGTCCGGCGACCCGGTGAGCTTCGACCCCGACCTGGTACGACCGCAGGGGCACGCGATCGAGCTCCGCGTGTACGCCGAGGATCCGGTGCGGTTCCTGCCAGGGCCCGGGCTGATCCGGGCCTGGTCGGAGCCCGGCGGGCCCGGCGTCCGGGTCGACTCGGGCTATCGGGCCGGCGACACAGTGACGCCCTTCTACGACCCGCTGATGGCCAAGCTCGTCGTCCACGGCGCCGACCGTGCTGAGGCGCTCGAGCGGGCCCGTACGGCTGTCGCGGGGTTCGTCGTGGAGGGGCCGAAGTGCAACCTGCCGTTCTTCGTGGAGCTGCTGGCCGACGAGGAGTTCGTGTCCGGCAGCTACGACACGAGCCTCGTCGACCGGATGCGCGCCCGCCCCGCGTAGCCGGGAGTAGGGTCGCGGAGCAGCAGCCCACGGACGATCGGCGAGAGGAGCGACGGTGCCTCAGGAGGTCCGCGCAGAGATGGTCGCGAACGTCTGGAAGGTGGTCGTCGCCGCAGGCGACGTCGTCGCGGACGGCGACACGCTGGTGATCCTCGAGTCGATGAAGATGGAGATCCCCGTCCTTGCCGAGGGGGGCGGGACGGTCACCGAGGTCGCGGTCTCCGAGGGGGACGTCGTGCAAGAGGGAGACGTCCTCGTCGTCGTCGAGTAAAGGTCCGCGCCTGTTCGGACGATGAGGTGGGGTGACCACCGACGCCCCGCCCGTGTCGATCGAGCCGTACCTGCGTGCGCTTCTCGAGTGCGGCGGCTCCGACCTGCACTGCAAGGTCGGTTCGCCCCCCCGAGTCCGCATCGACGGACGGCTGCGCAAGCTGCAGGCCCCGGTCCTCACGCCGAACGACACCGAGGCGTTCGTCTACGAGATCCTGCGCCCTGACCTGGTCGAGGAGTTCCAGCGTACGAACGAGGCGGACTTCGCGCACTCGTCGCCGGGTGTCGGCCGGTTCCGCGTCAACGTCTTCCGCTCCCGTGGCTCGGCCGGCCTGGTCTTCCGGCGGGTCTCCGTCGGCGCCATCCCGCTCGAGGACCTCGGGCTGCCTCCCGTGCTCGGCCCGCTCGCGCTGGAGCCGCGCGGCCTCGTCCTCGTCACCGGTCCTACCGGTTCGGGCAAGACCACGACGCTCGCCGGCATGATCGACCACATCAACAACAACCGCGAGGTCCACGTCGTCACGATCGAGGACCCCATCGAGGTCCTCCACTTCGACAAGCTGGCGATGATCAACCAGCGTGAGGTGCGCGTCGACACGACCGACTTCGGTACGGCCCTGCGCGCCGCGATGCGGCAGGACCCCGACGTCATCCTCGTCGGCGAGATGCGGGACACCGAGACCGTCAAGGCCGCACTCGCGGCGGCCGAGACCGGCCACTTCGTCATGTCCACCCTGCACACGACGGACGCAGCCGAGACGATCAACCGGGTCATCGACTTCTTCCCGCCGCACGAGCAGAAGCAGGTGCGCCTCTCGCTCGCCGGCGCCCTGCGCGGCATCGTCTGCCAGCGCCTCGTCCCCCGCGCGGACGGCGCCGGACGATGCGTGTCCATGGAGATCGCCATCAACACCGGCCGGATCGCCGACGCCATCACCGACCCTGACAAGACCTCGACGATCAGCCAGCTCATCGCCGACGGCGCCTACTACGGGATGCAGACCTTCGACGCACACCTGGTCGCCCTCATCCGCGACGGCATCATCACCCTCGAGGCGGCCATGGCGGCCTCGACGAGCCCGCACGACCTCACCGTCGAGCTGCGGCGCCTCGGCCTCGTCGCCTGACGGGCTTTCCGCCCGCTCGTCAGCTGCTCGTCAGCCGGTGCTCGTCCCGTGCGCGGAGCACCGGGCGGTCCAGCCGAGCGGCGTCACCTGGACGACCATGCGCCGCCGGCACTGCGAGCAGTAGCGCGGGGGCTCCAGGTCTCGTGCCCGCGCGCAGGCCGCGTGACCGTCGCCGGTCCTCTCGGCGGCCGGCACGGCGGTCAGCTCTTCGCCGCAGTGGTCGCAGTACACGCCCGTAACCTAGCCGCATGGCCCAGCTGAC